>NZ_JAVAXX010000025.1:0-45820 GCF_042709275.1 Bacillus sp. LR_5
TTTGTCAAATTGTGTCGAAAGTTTAAATTTTTTAAAAACAGAAAAAAGTCGAATCATTATGGTACCATATTTTCAATACAGATGAGAGGGGATGCACCATAATGAACGTATCATACTTAAGCAAACGTTTTGCAGAAATGAAGAAATATGAAACAGACTGTATGAATAAACTGATGGACTTTGCCAAGTTCCTCTATATTCAAGGACATCTCAGCACAACTGAGTTTCGTAACAGTATGAAGGTTCTCGAAGCAAATGGAGCAGAAAGCCCGGCATATGAGTTGAATTAACGTCCGGCCCCCTATAACAAACTTAAAAGAAGACAGCCTTTACCGGCTGTCTTCTCTTGCAATTTCATCCTTTACTGCGTGCAATGTATAAAGGACTGACTCAGTGATGTCCTTGAATCGTTTTTTATGAATATGATGAACATATGATTGAAGGACCAATTCCAGAAAATTATCCTTTACGGTCTCGATTTGCTCTTTATGCACATATTTCGGACGGCGGGCTTTTATCAATTCAAGCGCCCCTTGCGCCCAGCGAGCCGCTAGATCATCATTCTCTTCAACTGCAGGCTTTATCGTCTCAAAAAAATCATAAGAAAGATCACTGTCTTTTCCTTCCTGATATCGATCAGCACCTTTTTCAGCAGATTCTATCATTTGCTCGGTCATTTCCAGCAACGTTTGTGATTGCAATACCCTTCACCTCAATGCATATCGTACCAAATTTCACTCGCAAATTCAGCCGATACGGTATACCTTTTCAAACGCATACCTGTGTTGAGGCGATTGACAAAGCTCGTTTATACAAATATGAAGGTCCATGAGTTCTTCTTCCAGCACACTCAGGCGATCGTTTTCCGTTTCCCGCATCTCAGCCTCAAAGGCAATTACAGAATGATTCAGGCTTTGCTCAGCTCGGGTTAATTCATCTTCTATATCAGAAAGCATACGGAGAATATCTGTTTTGCTTACATAACCGGACATTCGTGTACCTCCCTTTCCTCGTCTCTCCCGGTTAACATTCTTTGCTCTTCAGGCTCTTTCCTTCCTCATGACAAAACTAGAAGCAAATCGCCAAACAAACAGGCATTCCACGAAAAGCTGAAGTTTTCGACAAAAAGACCCGCAAAAATTGTATGATCCTCTCCCTTAATGCAAACGATACTTGTGAGGAGGTGCCGTATGAAAACAAGACCGAAAAAAGCCGGCCAGCAAAAAAAGACGGAATCAAAAGCAATCGATTCTTTAGATAAAAAACTAGGCGGCCCGAACCGCCCTTCTACGTAAGAAGCAAGGAAATTCCTTGCTTCTTTATTTTTTCAGCCAATGCTCCACCGCAAAAAGCGCATGAAGCTGGCGTTTTTTATGTAAATACCAGTCTGTCAATTCAATCTGCTTCGGCAATTCCTCACGCCTAAAGAACGCTTTCTTTATCTTTCCATGAAACCAATCTGTCTTCTCTCCGTCTAATGAGTGGATTACCTCAGGATAGCATGTCCTTAACATAGGAGATGTTCTTTTTGTGATCCCGATCATTTTTTCCATATCAAAACGGGAGCCTGTGTGCGGCACTGTATGCAAAAAGTGATAAAAAGAGGAGAACAATTCCGGACTGAACAGCAATTGAGACAGCTGCTTTCCCAGCCTTACCCTTTCCTCTGTCTTTGAAAAGCGTTTCACTGAAATGCCGTAAAGAAACCCGTCTGAAGAAGGAAAAATAACCGTGTTAAAATGAAACCAATCACTTAAATAAAAAGGAATCGTGTCAAAAACATTCTTTTTAAACGAAGGATTTTGTATAATAGGTGTTTGGATAGTGTTTTGTTCATTTATAATGAGGGCATACATCAGCCGCTCCGTGTTTCGCTCATGCCAAAAATGGGCCCATTCTTCCGTCATAAATTGCGAGACCCCAAACACATGCAGGTGATGGAACAGCGGTTTCCCGATTTTTTTTGACCAGTGGTACAAAAGAAGCTGCGGATAGGCATCCGAAAAAATAAGCCAGTTCGCTCTTTCATAGGCTAAAAAGAACCACTTTTGCTGTCTCTCACGGAGTCCAAGCTGAAACAGACTGCCTTTTAAGTCAGTCATTGACCAGCCGGCATTGCGAGAAACGAAGGATGCCAAAAGCGACCATTTAATTTCCGGATGACGGTCATAAAACGCTTTATACGCGTTCGTTCTTGAAATATTATCTGCGTTTTTTGATTTTGTCTGCCGCTCAATCCGGCTCAGAAGCTTTCTGTTGGTCTGTTGTTCTTGCACGTTCATTCACTTCCGTCATGAATAGTTTAATAAGGAGGATGAGAAAGTGATTCGGTATCCTAACGGAAAAACGTTCCAGCCGAAACATTCGGTTTCATCCCAAAACAGTCAGAAAAGGGCCCCGTCTTACAGTAATCGCGGGATGACCCTCGAAGATGACTTAAACGAAACGAATAAGTATTATCTGACAAACCAAATTGCCGTCATACACAAAAAGCCGACACCAGTTCAAATTGTAAATGTCCATTATCCAAAAAGAAGCGCCGCAGTGATTAAAGAAGCTTACTTTAAACAATCATCGACAACAGATTATAACGGGATTTACAAAGGGCGGTATATTGATTTTGAGGCGAAAGAAACGAAAAACAAGACCTCTTTCCCCCTGCAGAATTTCCATGACCATCAAATCGAGCATATGAAGCAGGTAAAGGCTCAAGACGGTATTTGTTTTGTTATTATATCCGCTTTCGACCAGGTTTATTTTTTGGAAGCCGATAAGCTGTTTTTTTTCTGGGACAGAAAAGAAAAAAACGGCAGAAAATCAATTCGAAAAGATGAGTTAGAGGAATCAGCATATCCGATTTCTCTTGGATACGCACCTAGAATTGATTATATTAGTATTATTGAACAGCTTTATTTTTCGCCATCTTCTAGTGCGAAAGGTTGATTAACGAAAGGTTGAGATGTTATGTCAGATCAATTTAACAGCCGTGAAGCTCGACGAAAAGCGAACAGCAAATCGAGTCCTTCACCGAAAAAAGGCAAGAAACGAAAAAAAGGCGGATTGTTTAAAAAGACCCTTTTTACTTTACTCATTCTGTTTGTTTTAGGCGTAGTCGGCGGTGCGGTAACATTTGCCGTCATGGTTTCAGATGCTCCATCATTGGATGAAAACAAATTAAAGACGCCTTATTCATCAACAATTTATGATAAAAACGGAAAAGAAATCGCTGAATACGGCTCCGAAAAGCGGACCTACGTCTCGATAGATGAAATTCCCGATGTTGTAAAAGAAGCCTTTATTGCGACAGAGGACGCCCGTTTTTATGAGCACCACGGGATTGACCCTGTCCGTATCGGAGGCGCCTTAGTCGCCAACTTTACAGATGGCTTCGGGGCTGAAGGCGGAAGTACAATCACACAGCAGGTCGTCAAGAACTCCCTTCTTTCTCATCAGAAGACGCTGAAACGGAAAGTGCAGGAAGTTTGGCTATCGATTCAGCTTGAACGCAATTACTCTAAAGATGAAATTTTAGAAATGTATTTAAACCGGATTTATTTTTCTCCTAGAGCATACGGAATCGGAAAAGCGGCGGAAGAATTTTTCGGCGTCACAGATTTAAGCAAATTGACTGTGGAACAAGCTGCGACACTTGCGGGTATGCCGCAAAGCCCGACAGCGTACAATCCCGTTAAAAACCCGGATAAAGCGGAAAAACGGCGGAATATTGTACTCAGTCTGATGAAAAAGCAAGGATTTATTTCTGATTCTGAATATAACAAAGCGAAAAAAGTGGCAGTGAAAGACGAAGGCGTTGTGTCACAGAAGGAATATGAAAAAACAAATTCAAATAAATACAGCGCGTTTGTTGAAGAAGTCATGAAAGAAATTGAAGAAAAATCTGATGTCAACCCAGGTACTGACGGATTAAAAATTTATACGACATTAGATACAAAAGCACAAGACAAACTAGATGAATTAATGAACGGAGACACCGTCGGATTTACTGAAGGCATGCAGGGCGGCGTTACGCTTCTCGATACAAAAACTGGAGAAGTAAGCGCGATTGGTGCCGGACGCAATCAGCCTGTCGGAGGCTTTAACTATGCAACTCAAACTGAGGCACAGCCTGGTTCAACCATAAAACCGATTTTGGACTACGGCCCAGTTATTGAAAACAAAAAATGGTCCACGTACGAACAAATTGATGACTCAGCTTATACGTATTCGAATGGAAAACCAATCCGTGATTGGGACCGTAAATATCTAGGGTCTATCTCTATGCGTTACGCTCTTGCACAATCAAGAAATATCCCAGCTTTAAAAGCATTCCAGGCAGTCGGTAAAGATACTGCTGTAGACTTTGCAAATGGACTTGGACTTGGATTAACAAAAGATAATGTATCAGAGGCCTATTCAATTGGCGGTTTTGGTGGAGACGATGGTGTTTCTCCTCTAAAAATGGCAGGCGCATACAGCGCGTTTGGAAATAACGGAACGTATAATGCACCACATTTTGTAAAGTCTATTGAATTTAACGATGGCACGAAGCTTGACTTAACACCGAAATCAAAATCAGCAATGAGCGATTATACTGCGTTTATGATTACAGATATGCTGAAAACAGCTGTTAAGACAGGTACTGGACAGCTTGCACAAGTACCCGGTGTGGAAGTAGCAGGAAAAACAGGGACAACAAACTTTGATGAAAATGAAGTCCAAAGGTACAATATCGCAAGCGGCGGTGCCCGAGATTCTTGGTTTGTCGGCTACACACCGCAATATACAGCAGCAGTCTGGACGGGTATGGGAGAAAACGAAGCTGGAAAGAAATCTCTTTCAGCTGAAGAGCAAAAAGTTGCAAAGCGCATCTTCGCCCAACTCATTGCCGACGTCGATGACGGAAGCGGATCATTTGAGAAGCCTGACAGCGTAGTGGAAGCCACTGTAGAAAAAGGCTCTAACCCGGCAAAACTGGCAGGACCAAATACGCCAAGTGATAAAAAGCTCACAGAGTACTTTGTAAAAGGCACAGCTCCTTCTACTGTTTCTAAAACATATGAGAAAGAAGAAAAAGAAGAAACAGAAAAACTGTCTGGTTTAAGCGTGAAATATGATAAAGACAATCAATCTTTGACATTAAGCTGGAATTACGATGGAGATGCGACCTTTGCTGTTAAGCAATCTGTTGATGGCGGCAGCTACTCAGAAATTCAAAACAGCTCTGCAAAAGAGGCAGTCATTTCGGGCGTGCAGCCAGGATCTGTATACAAATTCGAAGTAACAGCCGTCAGTGATGATGGCAAAAGTACAGCTTCCACATCCTATGAAGTACCGAAAGCTGAAGATGATGAAGATAAAGAAGATCAGCAACAAACGGATGATGAAAATAAAGATGATGAGAAGACTCAGGATGACACACAAACTGATGATTCTCAAACAGATGACAGTCAGACAGATAAAGATAGGACAGATGATTCAACAAACGACCAAGACAAAAAACAAGACAACACGAACACCAATCCGCCCGACAACAATAACCAAGACCAACCTAACAATAACAACAACAACAATAACAGCAACAACCAGGATACGTCGGATGGTGATACGAACTCAGATACGAATGATTCATCAGGTTCTGATACAAATAAAAACAAAACAGAAACACAAACGAACTCATCATCAACAACTGAAAAAACAAATTAAACAAAAAGCCATCACCTTTTGGGTGATGGCTTTTCTCTTCATAATAAAAAACCTCTCCTTTTATGGAGAGGTTTTATCGATTCATCGCATGGTATTTATAAAAATGCTTTTTCATTTCAGTAAACAGCTCATCAAGCTGAATAAAGCAATGGTATTGGGTCGGCTTTAGAAGAATAAATTCTACTCGTTCAGCCCAATTGATCGGCTTGGCGGGGAATGATTTCTCCGTCAGTTCTGCCCAATCAAGCGATTTCACCCGCTCACCTGCTGTCCAGTGAAGCGAAGCCAGCAAACACACAATGCCCTTCAGCATATCATTTTGGTCGCATCTCGATTTTCGTGTTTGAAAAACAGGGAGAAGTGATGCTTTAATGTCTTCCCACACATTAAATAATAGCGGAACATACTTACCGCTGTCCTCCCATGGCAAAATGCCTTGAGATTCCGTGCAGAAATCAAAATACACTGGGTTGATCTGCAAGGCTTCTTTCATATCCGAGGAGCTCAGCTGGCCAAGACTGCGCAAGTATTGCTCATAAGAAGCCAACACTTCTTTCGCTTGCGTCATCGTTTCACCAGTCCTTTTTTATCTCTCTTCTGCCCTTCTCTGCACAGAGAAAGCAGCGGGCATTCCGCACAGCGCGGTGACTGGGCCTTACAGTGATATCTGCCGAAGAAAATAAGCCGGTGATGCGTAACGGACCAGTCTTCTTTCGGAACCTTGCGCATCAACGTCTTTTCCACTTCCAGCACCGAGTCCTTCCAACGGCAGATTCCCAAACGCTTGCTGACTCTCTCCACATGGGTATCTACGGCGATGGCCGGCACGCCAAAGGCAACGGATACCACGACGTTGGCGGTCTTTCTTCCGACACCTGGCAGTTTGACAAGCTCATCACGGTTTCGCGGCACTTCCCCGCCGTAATCTTCAATAATCATTTTGCTTAGTTTTTGGATGTTTTTCGCTTTATTGCGATACAAACCGATTGATTTAATATCCTGCTGAAGCTCTTCCAGCGAAACAGCCAAATAGTCTTCCGGCCGTTTATATTTTTGAAATAATGTTTTGGTCACTCTGTTTACAAGTGCATCTGTGCATTGCGCAGATAAAGCGACTGCCACCACTAATTCAAAAGGATTGGAATGAACCAATTCACACTCTGCGTGGGGAAACATGTCGCCTATCTTGTCTAAACAGAATTCAATTTGTTTTAGATTTAACACGATTGTCACCTTTTCACTTTATTGTTCAAGCCAATTGTAAAAAGGAACCTGCCTTTTATACTCTTTTTGCGGTTCATTCTGCTTTGTTTGCACACGCCGGAATTTTTGGCTGTGGATTTTAGCCTGCTCTACAGTTTTCAGCCCGTTTTTCTTCCACTCAAACAAAATCCGGTCAATGTAGCGGAAGCTGAGTTTCCCTGAGAGTACAGCCTCTTTTAACGCGTGTTTGATCAGCTGTGCGTCGTGCTGATCTTGGTCCTGCCAAATGGCCAGTGTTTCACACTCCAAAGGTGATAAGGGTCTGGCGAACTCTTCCTCAAAAATGGTATAAAGGCTTTTTTGTTCCCCTTCTGCTTTTCTTTCCTGTGTTTGAGTCTGTGCAAGCTGTATATACTCGTACAGCTTGCCCCATAAAGGCTGAAGAGAATATTTTTCAAATTTGATGCCGTTTTGGTCTTCGCATTCTTCAATAAACAGAAAACCTTTTTGAATGAACATCCGCAATCTGTTTGTGCATTCCTCAACAGAAATTGACATCCCTTCCTGCAGCTGATTCGGTGTAGGAAAATAAGAGCCTTTTTCTAAATGCATTTTGATTTTTAACAGCAGGATAAGTTCTGTTTCATTAAGCCCGAGCTGTTTATAATGCGTGAGCAGAAGATTAGGGATTGTTGACGTTCCCTGCTCCTGCATGTCAATAAATTGATGTTTTTTCATTGTCACACCTCTTACTGTAAAGGATCACGATTTCCCCTTTACTGTAAAAAGTCTCCCTTGCAGGAGACTCTTTTTCTTGTTTCATTTGAATGTATTACGGATACAGGCGGTTTAATAGTCTTGGGAACGGAATGGTTTCACGAACGTGAGGCGCTCCGCTGATCCAAGCAACTGTCCGCTCTAATCCAAGGCCGAAGCCGGAATGAGGAACTGATCCATATTTTCTAAGTTCAGCATACCATTTATATGCGTCAGAATCCAGTCCATGTTCTTTAAGACGAGCTTCCAAAAGTTCCATATCGTGAATCCGTTCAGATCCGCCGATGATTTCTCCATAGCCTTCCGGCGCAATCAGGTCAGCGCAAAGCACGACATCATCACGGTCAGAGGCAGGCTGCATATAGAATGGTTTTAAGGACGTCGGGTAGCGGGTGATGAAAACCGGTTTGTCATAGTGTTCGGCAATCGCTGTTTCATGAGGCGCTCCGAAGTCATCTCCCCACTCGATGTCATCAAAGCCTTTTTCTTTCAGAAAATCAATCGCTTCGTCATACGTGATTCTTGGGAACGGAGCTTTGATTTGCTCAAGTTTTGACGTGTCTCTTCCTAATGTGTTTAATTCAATTTTGCAATTCTTAAGAACTGATTGCACAATGAATGAAACGTAATTTTCCTGTACTTGAAGGTTTTCTTCAAATTCTACAAACGCCATTTCCGGTTCGATCATCCAGAATTCGATCAAGTGGCGCTTTGTTTTAGACTTTTCCGCTCTGAATGTCGGTCCGAAGGAGAATACTTTTCCTAAAGCCATTGCCGCAGCTTCCATGTAAAGCTGACCGCTTTGAGACAGGTAAGCATCTTCATCAAAGTACTTTGTCGCAAAGAGCTCTGTTGTTCCTTCAGGTGCGCTTCCAGTCAGAATCGGCGGATCCACTTTTACGAAGCCTTCGTTATTAAAGAATTCGTAAGTCGCGCGAATGATTTCATTACGGATTTTCATGATCGCATGCTGGCGTTTTGAACGCAGCCATAAATGTCTGTGATCCATCAAGAATTCCGTGCCGTGCTCTTTTGGCGTAATTGGATAATCAGTCGCTTCGTGAATAACTTCAATACCTGTCACAGCTAGTTCATAACCAAGCGGAGAACGCTCGTCCTCTTTGACAATCCCTTTTATATAGAGTGACGTTTCCTGCGTCACTGATTTAGCTGTTTGGAAAATGCTTTCTTCCACTTCCGCTTTTACTACGACACCTTGAATAAATCCGGTACCGTCCCGCAGCTGTAAAAACGCGATTTTCCCGCTTGAACGCTTATTAGCGACCCAAGCTCCGATCATTACTTCCTCACCTACGTGCTTGTACACTTGGTTGATTGTTGTTTTCAACATATTTCCCTCCAAAACAAGAAAGACATTCGGAAGCCCATTGCCCCGAACTCTATTATCATCACTTTATTATACCCGCTCTTAACTAACCGGGTCAATGCAGATAAAAAGCGGCTTTTCTGTCAGCCGCTTTTTAATCTGTTAGCTATGTTTTTCGACAAAACGCTTGATTCTTTCAACCGCTTTTTCAAGAAGCTCTAACGATGTTGCGTAAGACAGACGGACATTATCAGGAGAGCCAAAGCCAGATCCAGGAACAATCGCAACTTTTTCCTCCTCAAGAAGCGCTTTAACAAATTCATCTACATCTTTGAAACCGCAAGATTGGGCTGCTTCTCTTGCATTCGGGAACAAGTAAAAAGCACCTTCCGGCTTCACACAGCTGAACCCAGGGATTTCTACGAGCTTTGCATAGATTGTATGTAATCTATGTTCAAATGCTTCTCTCATTTCCTCCAATGGCTCAGAAGGCCCGTTATAAGCAGCAATTGCTCCGTACTGTGCGATTGATGTCGGATTTGACGTACTGTGGCTTGCAAGGTTCGTCATCGCTTTAATAATGTCTTCAGACCCAGCTGCATAACCGATTCTCCAGCCCGTCATGCTGTGTGACTTCGACACGCCGTTAATAATAATCGTCTGCTCTTTCAGACTGTCAGACAGCTGTGCAATGGAAACGTGTTTCTTTCCGCCGTATGTAAGTTTTTCATAAATTTCATCAGACACAATCAGGATGTCATGTTCAAGGCACACTTCACCAAGCGCTGCCAATTCTTCTTCCGTATACATGACACCAGTCGGGTTGCTTGGAGAGTTAATGACGATCGCTTTTGTTTTATCCGTGATCGCATTTTTCAGCTGTTCAGGAGAAATCTTGAAATGATTTTCCTCAAGCCCTTCTACATAAACAGGCTTTCCGCCAGCGAGTTTCACCTGCTCCGGATAGCTTACCCAGTAAGGCGTTGGAATAATGACTTCATCTCCTTCATCCAAAATCACTTGGAAAAGGGTGTACAGAGCATGTTTGGCACCAGTGCAGACAATAATTTGAGACGGTTTGTATTCAATATTCTGGTCACGTTTAAATTTCTCTGCAATGCTGTTTTTCAGTTCAGCCAGACCACCTGAAGGCGTGTATTTCGTATGGCCTTCGTTCATTGAACGTACAGCGGCATCAATAATGTGCTGCGGTGTATTGAAGTCAGGTTCGCCTGCTCCTAAGCCGATGACATCATGGCCCGCCGCTTTCAGTTCTTTCGCTTTCGCTGTGATTGCCAGTGTGGTAGATGGTGTTAATGCGGATACTCTTTTTGCCAGTTTCAACTTGAACTCCCCCTAATTCGTCTTAAGGCGTGATATTTTTGAGAATCTTTCCAGTTGTAAAGTCCACATAACTTAAACTGTATTGACCTTCTTTGTCTAAGTACGTCACTTCCCAAAGCAGGACATTTCCTTCTCTTGCCAGGTGAACCTCTTTTTGCTTTGAAACCAGCCCTTCATCCTGTATGATTTTTGCCGCTTTGTCTTCCGAGATACCCTCTTTTGCTTCTTTTGAGAGAATTTTTGCTTTTTTATCAGCAGGAACCCAGACATATAATGTAGTGCCTTTTTTGTCCGTTCCCTTTACGATATAATATTTTTCTTTTCCGACAAATGTTTCGACTTGATCAACGTTGGCGAGATCGGTTTCTTTTTTAGCTTCAGCAGCTGCTGCTTCGTGCCCCTCTTCCTTTTGTGCCATGGCTGATTTATAAATACTTGCCGAGACAAGAAGTACTGCTAAAAAAATAATACCAAAAATGGCGGTAAATATTAATGCTTTTTTTCTCATCTTCTCACCTACGTACGATAAATGGTAAAAACGGCTTGGTTTTTGTTTTCTTCATCCAGCGCAAGGCCGAACATCAGATTGTCTCTCTTCAGTGTCCGATTCAGTGTGTCTACAATTTTATACAGGTCATCAGAATGCTCTACGTTAATTGTTGAAAGAATTTCGATTTTGCTTTCCATTTTTTCATCCTCCAGTTTGAACAAATATTGTTAGTCATACTCCATTTCAGGACACGCCATACTAGTATCACAGAGCGGCAAAACCGCTTTTAAATAAAACACCATCCTACTCCCACACCGGAAAGCCGCTTTATGCGGCTTTTATTCATTTTCCCCGGCAACGTAAGCCTCAAGCTCGCTGTCAGTCATTTCAGATACGGAGGTTGTCGGCAAGGCATCAAGAAACAGCCGGCCGTAACCAGCCGTTTTAATCCGTCGGTCCAATATGACAATCGTCCCTTTGTCTCCGGCTGTCCGCAGCAAGCGGCCGATTCCTTGTCTGAAGGTCAGCACAGCTTCCGGAAGTGATACTGTTTGAAACGGGTTCCGCCCTTTTTTGCGGGCAAGCTCACATTTTGCAGCATGAAGCGGATGATCAGGGGATCGGAATGGAAGCCTCACGATCATTACCGTTGTCAGCTCATCACCAGGGAAATCAACGCCTTCCCAAAAGTGATTCGTACCAAGCAGGATCGCCTGATTAGATGTTTTAAAAGTCTTCATCAGTTTTCCAGGACTTCCGCCTGTAATTCCTTGCGCTAAGAGCTGAATGCCGGAAGCGCTCATCACGTGCTTAAGTTCCTGATGAACCTTTTTCAGCATATCATGGGATGTTAACAGCACAAGGATTTTAGGCTGTTTTTCCTTTGCCATCAGTTCAATATAACGGGCAGTATCCTGTATAAATTCAGCTTGCCCCGTATCTTGGATTGATTTCATTTCTTTTGGAATCAACACCCGCATGCGCTCATCGTAAGAAAAAGGCGACTCAATTCTCATTGTCCGCGGGAAAAAGTCACCCAGCCCCAGTCGTTCAATCATAAATTGAAAAGAATCTTCGACTGTAAGGGTTGCAGATGTAAGCACCACACTGTTTTTGCGCGCGAAAAACTGATCAGCCAGAAGTTCACCAGGTTCAAGCGGCTGTGCGTAAATGGCCACCGCATTTTTCGCTCCCTTTGCGTCTATTTCAATCCAAACGGCTTCATCGTCTTGAGACTCAAAGAACAGTTTCTGCAACGTCTGACAGTACTGCTGCAAGCCTTTCATGCTTCTTTGATATTCATCCGCTAAAAAGACGGTTTTGCTCTTCATACTCGTCAGATGTTTTTCCATTAGGGCCGACTGTGCCTCAAAAAGCTGCTGCAAATGTGTCAGCATAGAACAAAGCCTCTCCGCTCCATCCGTTAAAATCGACCAGCTTTTATCTTGGCTTTCTTTGTTCACCTTAAAAACTAGACGGTTTAAGTCTTCTTTAGGTTTTCTTCGTTTGACAAAAGAATGCACTGAGCTGAAGAAAGCATCACTTTCTGCTTGAATGTGCTGAATCCACTCTTCCAATTCGAAGAAGGAATCAACCGGCAGGCTGTTTCGCTGGAATAGCTGTCTCATCTTTTTTAGAAGTCCCTGCTCCTTCAAAGTGCCGATTCTGCTCAATTTAGTATGCAATTCTATGTACGTGGCTCTTTTTCCTAAATGTTCGCTTGCCGCACGTTCAAAATGATGTGCTTCATCGATAATAAATGTGCCGCTTTCAGGGAGCCTTTTTTTCTGGCTGCCTTCATCGGTCAGCAAAAGAGAATGGTTGGTGATCACCAAATCGGAACGCATAGCAATCTGTTTGGCCCGCTCATAAAAGCCGGTCACATTCTCATTGCGACTTCTTTTATAGGATTCATCGTCATAAGCCAATCTGTCCCACAGCAATTTTCCGCCTGAAGGTAAATTCAGTTCAGCTACATCTCCTGTGTTAGTCTCTGTCAGCCAAACGAGGAGCTGTGCCTTTGTCAGTACGGCATCATAATTATCATCGTCTTCATGAAGCACCTGCTCGAATTTATAAAGGCATAAATAATGCGATTGCCCTTTTAAAATCGCCGCTGTTACCGGAAATGGAAACAGATCTTGGACAACCGGCAAATCCTTTGTCAGAATCTGCTGCTGCAAAAGCGTTGAATACGTACTGATAATGACCGGCTTTTTTGATTTCTTGGCAAAAAGCGCAGCTGGAATAAGATAGCCAATCGTTTTTCCGATTCCCGGAGGAGCTTCAATCAGCGCATGCTCACGATTGGCAAACGCTTCAGCTACCTCTTTCATCATCATCATTTGGCCTTCTCTTTTTTCATACCCAGGCATTAACTCTGACAGCGCTTTTTCATTTCCAGCTTCCCAATTTTCGATCTCAAATGAGAAGTTCCCCTCTTCATTGGCACGTTCATCGATTGATTGGGGTTCTCTGACAGAAAAAGAGGAAAAGCGCGCATAACCCGGTATTTCGGTATGTCTGTTTTCATAAATGAACATATCCAACAAATGCGTCAGATCACTGATAAAATGCTGCGAGAGCCTTCTTAACTGCTTTAATGTCGGATAAGGAAGCTGCCGCAGCTTTTCAAGGATTTCCAAAAAAATAAGCCCTGTCACTTCAGCGTCGCTGTCAGCCCGATGCGGCTGATCATGCCGCAGTTGAAGCTCCTCGCTTAATTCGGTCAGCTTATATCCCTCAAATCCCGGAAAAACAATACGGGAGAGCTCGACAGTATCCAGCACTTCACAATCTGGGAGATGAAAGCCCGCCTTATGTAACTCATACTTGACAAACCCAAGGTCAAAATGGATATTGTGGGCGACAAAATAAGCGCCGTCAAGCAAATGGAACACTTCTTCAGCGACAGCCTCAAACGGCTGTTCATGCTCTACCATTTGATTAGAGATTCCAGTAAGCTGCTCAATAAAAGCAGGAATGGATTTATTTGGATTAATATATTTTGAAAACCGCTCAGTAATTTGTCCATTTTCGATTACAACCGCTGCGATTTGTATGATTTTATCGCCTTTCTTCGGCGAATTCCCTGTTGTTTCTACATCTATAACAACGAACCGTTGCTTATTCATTAAAATGGACACCTCAATTCTTGCATACGACAAAAGTGTAACACGTTTTGTACGGAAATGGAGCGGCAAAACCGTTTTACTCCCAAAATCTTAAAAGAAAACCCCCGATAAAGGGGGCTTTTCTTCTACAAAATTGTACGAGCTGGTTCGTTCCCCAGCATTTGTTCAATTTTGTTTTGATCATTCAAAACAGCCACTTTCGGCTCGTGGCTTGCCGCTTCTTGATCAGACATCATTTTGTAGGAAATAATAATGACCTTATCTCCTTCCTGCACAAGGCGTGCGGCTGCACCGTTTAAGCAGATGACGCCGCTTCCGCGTTTACCAGGAATAATATACGTTTCCAGACGTGCTCCATTATTATTATTCACAATTTGCACTTTTTCATTAGGAAGCATTCCCACCGCATCAATGAGATCTTCATCAATTGTAATGCTCCCCACATAATTCAGATTTGCTTCCGTAACGGTTGCCCTGTGAAGCTTGCCGCTCATCATCGTGCGATACATATTATATTCTCTCCATTTCTCGAATATCAATAATGATATTATCTATTAAACGCGCTTTTGAAAAAGCAACTGCTACAGCCAGAATGATCTTTCCTTCAATTTTGTTCACAGGCTCGAGTTCCGGATAGGAATAAAGCTCCACATAGTCAATGGTGCCGCTTGTCGTATCAATGATTTCTTTCGCAGCTTTTATTACCGCTTCAGGGTCTCTTTCGCCAGCTCTGATCAGCTCCGCACTTGTTTGAAGGGCCCGATACAGCTTAGGCGCTTCTTTTCTTTCCTCAGCTGTTAAATATACATTACGGGAGCTTTTGGCTAAGCCGTCTTCCTCTCTGACCGTATCGACAGCAACCAATTCAATATCCATGAAGAAATCGCTGATTAAGCCATCAACAACTGCTACCTGCTGTGCATCCTTTAAACCGAAATAGGCGCGGGTCGGCTGCACAAGATTGAACAGCTTCGTCAGTACAATTGCAACACCGTCAAAATGTCCTTCTCTTGAGCGTCCGCATAAAACGCCTGTGCGTCTTTCGACATGAATCGTGACATTCTTTTCACCGGGATACATATCATGAGCATCAGGCGTAAAAAGAATATCGACTCCGGCGTTTTCTGCAAGAGCCGCATCCCGCTCAATATCTCGCGGATATGCCTCAAAATCTTCATTAGGACCAAATTGCGCAGGATTCACAAAAATACTCATAACGACGGCGTCATTTTCTTGTCTTGCTTTGTCTGCCAAGGTTAAATGCCCCTCATGCAGAAATCCCATCGTCGGAACAAATCCGATTGACTTCCCCTCTGACTGATATTGTCTTATGGCTTCTTTTAGCTGTGAAATATCTGTAATCTGTCTCATCTTATTTTCCTCCGTACAAGCCGTCCAGCACTGTCTGATTCATTTGAAAGGAATGCTTTTGTTCAGGGAAAGCACGATGTCTTACATCCTGGACATATCCGCTGATTGCTGTTTCGATTGTTTCGTCAATTCGCGTATATTGCTTTACAAATTTAGGTGTTCTCTCAACACCGTGGCCGATAATATCATGATAAACGAGAACTTGCCCGTCTGCTTTCACACCAGCCCCGATTCCGATGACCGGAATGCTTAGCATCTCGGCAATTTTGGCTGTAAGTTCTGCAGGCACACATTCCAGCACAAGCATCATAGCTCCTGCTTCTTCGCATTTTATACTGTCTTCTATTAATTTTTTGGCGCTTTGTTCGTCTTTGCCCTGTACTTTATACCCGCCTAATACACCGACTGACTGCGGTGTCAGGCCTAAGTGACTGACTACCGGAATGCCCCCAAGCGTCAATGCGCGAATGGATTCAAACACGCCTTCTCCGCCCTCAAGCTTCAGTGCGTCAGCTCCGCTTTCCTGAACGATAGCCGCTGCATTTTTCAGCGTATCCTCCTTGGACAGGTGATAAGACATAAACGGCATGTCTGTCACAATAAAAGTATTCGGCGCGCCTCTTTTAACAGCTTTTGTATGATGGATCATGTCCGCAACTGTCACACCGACAGTTGAATCAAGGCCGAGGACGACCATTCCGAGTGAATCACCGACTAAAATCATGTCAACTCCCGCTTGTTCAGCAAGCTTAGCTGCCGGATAATCATAAGCGGTCAGCATCACAATCGGTTCTTCATTCTCCTTCATTTTTAGAAAATCGAGTTTTGTTTTCATGTTTTCTCCTCCTCATGTTTAGAGGAGATGAGCTGCCGTTTTCTTATACAAGCCAAAAAACCTTCCGTTTAACGAGAAGGATTCTGCACTTTCTAAAGTTCGGCGAGTTTCATCCCTCTGTCCCAGTCCTTTTTTGGATCAAGGCAGACTGCTGCAATGTCTATCTATTTTTATAATAGGTGCAGTTCGCAGGCGATACTGCCCAATGGAAGTATACCAAAATCAACGGGCTTGTACCAACACATTAACCCAATTCAATATCGGCAGAATAGATTTTTTTAATGCCTTCCTGCGTTTCTAAAAGAAGAACGCCTTCATCATCTATACCTAACGCCTTCCCATAAAAGGTTCCGTTTAACGTTCTGGCTCTCATATTAGTGCCGATTCCCAGCGCATAGCTTTCCCATAAAAGCTTAATCGGCGTAAAGCCGTGTGTCATATAATCCCGGTACCGTTTTTCAAAGCAAAGTAAAATATGCTGGATGACGCCGGCCCGGTCAATTTTTTCTCCGGCAGCTTGGCTGAGGCTTGTCGCGATGTCCTTCAGTTCATCTGGAAAATCATCAGACTGCTGGTTAACGTTAATGCCGATCCCGATGATAACTGAACGTACACGGTCTTCCTCGGCCTGCATTTCTGTTAAGATGCCGACTGTTTTTTTTCCGTTAATCAAAATATCATTAGGCCATTTAATATCCGTTTGGATGCCTGTTGCCTCTTCTATTCCCTGCACAACAGCTACTGCAGCAAGTAATGTGAGCTGCGGTGTTTTTTGGAGCGGAATGTCAGGCCGCAAAATCAGGCTCATCCAAATGCCGTTTCCCTCTTGGGAATGCCATACCCTAGACATTCGCCCCCTGCCGGCTGTTTGTTTGTCAGCCACCACAAGAGTGCCTTCCGGTGCGTTATTATTCGCAAGCTCATGCGCCGTTTTTTGCGTGCTTGAAATAACGTCTTGATAAATAAGATGCTGGCCCATCACTTCCGTTTTCAATCCGAAGCGAATTTCACTTTCACTGAGTTTCCCGGGCTTTTTGATAAGCCGATATCCTTTTCTTCTAACGGCTTCTACTTCATAGCCCTCTTTCCGAAGCTCTTCAATATGCTTCCACACAGCAGTTCTGGAACAGCCGAGCGCATCACTGATTTTTTGGCCGGAAATAAATTCATTTCCAGCCTGAGAAAATAATTCAATAAGGTCTTTTCTTAATGTTGACCGCATGTCTTCAGCCACTCCTCTATGTGTTTCTTTTGATTGGAGAGCTTTCCTGTCACAACAGCCTGCTCGATCCGCTGTAATTCTTCCGACACCCATTTCCCGGCAGGCCGGTTACGAAGCGCAAGCAAATCCTTACCCGTGAAATCAAGATCCCTAAGACTTTTGATCGGCAGGCTTTGATAAGTGTTTTGAATGTCCTTTAGTTTTTCGTCATCCAGTTTTTCGTTTTGCCGAAGCTGCGATATTTTGACCGCTGATAGAAGTGATTTTTCCCCGGCTTTGTACATTGACATAGCGTCAAGGCTCTGGCCAAACGTATGGGCTATGTGAATCGCTTCCTTCATCACTTTTCCCGGGAGCTTCCATGCTTTCAGAAAAAGCGGCGCATCTTTCAAATCTATTTCAAGATCAATTAAAAGCGCAGCCCAAAGCTCTTCACGGGATGTTAAAGAGTAAAAAGGAAACTCACTCGCCGCAAGCAGGTTCTCTCGTTTATGATAAAAACCAGGCAGTTCCTCATACAGCTCCGTTTGAATGAGCGTTTGAAGCGCCTGGCGGGACGCTCTTCCCTGCAGCATTTTTTCAAACTCTATTGTTTTTCGTTCAACTGAAACATGGGATAGGAGTGATTTTTCTTTCGTGATGGCTTCTTTTGTTTCTAGTGAAAGCGTAAAGCCAAGCTGGCTCATAAAGCGTACAGCTCTCAACATACGAAGTGCATCCTCTTGAAATCTGTCCTCAGGCTTTCCGACGGTTCGAATCAGTTTCTGATCAATATCTTTCTTGCCGCCGAAATAATCAAGCACCTTCCCATCTGCTGTCATGGCCATCGCATTAATCGTCAAATCTCTGCGTTTTAAATCCTCTTCTAATGATGTGATAAATTGCACGTCTGACGGTCTTCTATAATCTTCATACTCTGATTCAGTCCGGAATGTAGTGACTTCATAGGTTTCATCTTCCCAGAGCACAATAATCGTCCCGTGCTCTTTGCCTACATCAACCGTCCGCTGAAACAACCTTTCTACTTGATCTGGTGCCGCATCAGTCGCGATATCGACATCTCCGATCGTTCGTTTCATATAGCTGTCACGAACTGCACCTCCGACAAAATAAGCCTGATGGCCCGCTTCGATTAAGGTGCGGAGCACGGGAAGTGCTTTGATAAAAACTTGTTCCATGTGATCACTCCGGTTCTGCTAAATCGGCATAAATCTGTTCATACTGGCTGACAATTTTTTGTGAAGAAAACTCATTTTTGAGCATCTCCATTGCAGCCTCTGTAAAACGCTTGCTTAGCTGTTCATCTTCTAAAATACTCATCGCGCGGTCTGTTGCGGCTGCAACGTCGCCGACATCCACCAAAAATCCGCTCACATTGTTCTTAATAACCTCCGGAATACCGCCAATGTTTGTTCCGATACAAGGCACCCCGCAAGCCATCGCCTCAAGCAGGACAAGGCCGAAGCTTTCTTTTTCAGACAGCAGCAGCTTTATATCGCTAATGGAATAAAGCTCCTCAACACGATCTTGATTTCCAAGCATTAAAACTTGGTTTTCCAATCCATATTTTCTGACAAGCTCACAGGCTGTCGATTTCTCCGGACCGTCTCCGACTAACAGCAGCTTCGCTTTCGTTTTGCCGGCGATATTCCGGAACACACGGATGACGTCCTGCACACGTTTGACCTTTCTGAAGTTGGACACATGGATGACAACTTTTTCGTCTGGTAAAATACCATGTTTCTCTTTAATTGCCGCAGTGTTTTTCTTCAGATACACGCGCTCGTCTATAAAGTTATAAATCGTTTCGATTTTTTTCTCCGGTTTAATTAAATCGTACGTTTCAGCTGCAAGCGCTGAGGAGACAGCTGTCACCCTGTCTGATGCCTCAATGGCAAAACGGATAAGATCTTTTAAAGAGGGGTCATAGCCTAACACAGTGATATCCGTGCCATGCAAAGTTGTCACAATGCCGATATTGCGTTTCAGCATCTGCTTTGCAAGATAGGCGCAAACCGCATGCGGGAGAGCGTAGTGAGCATGGATAATGTCTAAATTCTCCCGTTCTGCCACCTCAGCGATTTTGCTTGCTAGTGTCAAATCATACGGAGGATACTTAAAAACAGCATATTGATTAACCTCAACTTCATGAAAATGAATATTGGGGTGATATGTATTTAGTCTAAACGGAATGCTTGACGTGATAAAATGGATTTCATGTCCCTTTTCAGCAAGCTGCTTCCCCAGTTCTGTCGCAATGATACCTGAGCCTCCGACGCTCGGATAGCATGTGATCCCTATTTTTAGTTTTTTCATTGTTCGCCCCCAAGCACATCATGATCGAGCATCAGCATCCGTTTGGAAAAGAAACCTTCGGCATACTCCACACCCGCTTCTTTACCGTAAAGCTTTTCTCTCGCTTCAACGATCTCGATATAGCCATTCGTCAGAGGAGTTGAAACTGAATCCTTTGACGGTATAAACTGGCTTTTGTAGGCATTGAGGCTTTGTTTTTTGGCCTCTATTGTATCCGAGATATCAATGACAAAATCAGGCTGATGAAAACCATTTATCATATAATAGTAAACCTTGTTTACTTTATGCGCGGGAAGGCTTTTTTCGTCTTTATATTTGTGGATTCCTGCGGAAAAGATTGCTTCTTCCACCAGTGCAGCCGCATTGCCGTGATCCGGATGGCGATCCTTTTTATACGGCATAAAAACTGCTTTTGGCCGGCAGGTTCTGATGACACTGACAATCGCCCGAATTGCCTGATCACTCATTAACAGACCGCGGTCTGGAAGTGTCAGCTGAATTCTTTTTTCTGCACCTAATACACGGGCTGCTTCAGCTGCTTCTTCTTTACGTAAACTGACCGTTCCGTTTGAAGAGAGTTCCGCTTCAGTCAAATCGCATATCATTACTTTTTTTCCCTGTTTGACAAACTTCGCGATTGTGCCGCCCATTCCGATCTCGACATCATCACTGTGGGCGCCAAACGCAAGAACGTCAGCATTATACATTCGGCTCTTCTCCCCGAAGAAGATCGCGGAATTCGAAAACACCTTCATCAAGTGTGCGGACAAGAATCTCCGCAGTACCCATATTTGTAGCGAGCGGAATGGAATACACATCACATAACCGGATTAATGCCGAGACATCCGGTTCATGCGGCTGCGCGGTCAGCGGGTCGCGCAAAAAGATGACAAGATCGAGTGCATTGGCCGCGATCAGTGCACCGATTTGCTGGTCTCCCCCTAAAGGGCCGGATTGAAAACGTTCAATTTGAAGACCTGTCGCCTCTTGAATTTTCAATCCTGTTGTTCCGGTCGCGTATAGATCATGATGTCTCAAAATATCCCGATAGGCAGTCGTGAATTGAACCATATCCTGTTTTTTCTTGTCATGCGCGATCAAAGCAATTTTCATCATTTATCCCCCTGTCTAATCAATGATATTTTCTAATCCGTACACAAGCTGATCGATCTTCATGACTTGTTCGACTGACAGTTTAACACCTGACATGAAAGAAGCGCGGTTATAGGAATCGTGGCGGATCTGAAGCGTTTGGCCATCCATACCGAACATGACTTCCTGATGTGCGATCAATCCCGGAAGACGGACACTGTGCAAGCGGATACCGTTTTGCTCCGCTCCTCTAGCTCCTGGAAGAATTTCTTTTTCATCCGGGTGTCCTTGCTGCTTTTCTTTACGAACTTCTGAAATCATTTCCGCTGTTTTCAGCGCCGTTCCGCTTGGCGCGTCAAGCTTCTGATCATGGTGAAGCTCAATAATCTCAACATCCTCAAAGTAGTTGGCAGCCATTTTCGAAAATTTCATCATCAGCACCGCACCAAGTGCAAAATTTGGAGCGATGATGGCTCCGATTCCCTTCTCTTCTGTTAAAGACGTAAGCTCTTTTAAATCAGCTTCTGAGAAACCGGTTGTTCCGACAACCGGACGAACTCCGTGTTCTAATGCAATTTTTGTATGTACTTTCCCGATTTCAGGCGTTGTTAAATCAATTAAGACATCCGGCTGTGTTTCCGTAAAGCATGCACGGATATCTGTGTAAATGAGAGCGTCTGACTCAACAGACATCACATCAGATAATTTTTGCTGGTCGTATGTATGGTCTATGGCCCCGACAAGGTCAAAATGAGGTGTTCGTTCTGTCAATTTAACAGCTTCCTGCCCCATTCTTCCACGCGGTCCTGCAATGACTACTTTAATTGTTTCGTTTGACATCTTGATCTCCTCTACTTTCCTTCTTCTTTTCTGGTCCAGCGATCTTTATCTCTAGTATTAAATTTATGCATGACTCGGTCGTGGGCTTCCTCTAAAGAGATATCAAGAGAGTTGGCTAAACAAACCAATACAAACAGCACATCGCCCATTTCCTCTTCCATGCTTTTATCATCTTCAGACGCTTTTTTTGGTTTTTCTCCATAGCGGTGATTCACTTCTCTGGCAAGCTCGCCAAGTTCTTCGGTCAGCCTCGCCATCATGGCAAGCGGGCTGAAATATCCTTCTTTAAATTGGCCGATGTAACGGTCTACTTCAGCCTGTATGTCTTTCATTGTTTTATCACTCACTAAACGAAACCTCCTATCATCCTCTTACATGTTAGCTAATTCAGATACGTTTGACAAATGTTTAAGCACGTTTGCTGTTTTCTTTTTCATCCACTATAATATAAACGCTATCTAATGGAAGGAAAAGGGGTTTTGTGTGATGCTTGGAGAAATTAGATTAAAAAACATATTTTTTATTTTAATCGGAGCGGCAATTTTTTCATTTGGCTTGGTTCACTTCAATATGCAGAACAATCTGGCGGAGGGCGGCTTTACAGGTATTACACTTTTGCTTTATGCCCTTTTCCACATCAGCCCCTCTATCTCGAACCTGGTTTTGAATATTCCGATCTTTTTTATCGGCTGGCGTTTGCTTGGCAGGACAATGTTTGTTTACACCCTTGTCGGCACTGTAGCCCTGTCTTTGTTCCTCAGCATTTTTCAGCGATATGAAATACATATGCCTCTTCAGCACGACTTAGCGCTCGCTGCTTTATTTGCCGGCGTGTTTATCGGAGCCGGATTAGGAATTATTTTTAAGTTCGGCGGTACGACAGGCGGAGTTGATATCATCGCCCGTTTGGTCAATAAGTATTTTGGGATTCCGATGGGCAGAACGATGTTTGCTTTCGATGCCTGCGTTATCATTTTGTCTTTGCTTACTTATCTCTCCTACAAAGAAGCGATGTATACCCTGGTGGCTGTATTTGTAGCGGCAAGATTAATTGATTTTATTCAGGAAGGCGGATACGCTGCTAAAGGCGCTACAATTATCTCTTCGAAAAACGATCTGATTCAGAAAAAGATTCTTGAAGAAATGGAACGAGGCGTCACCATTTTGAAAGGACAGGGTTCTTATACAAAAGAGGATATAGATGTCCTTTATTGTGTTGTGCCGAAGAACGAATTGGTGATGCTGAAAAGTGTGATTAACTCCATTGATCCTCATGCCTTTGTGGCGGTAAGCGATGTCCACGATGTGCTTGGAGAAGGATTTACGCTTGACGAAAATAAAAATCCGCTTCCACGCTGACATTTGATAGAAAAAAGGCGGCAGCAGCCGCCCCTCATACTTATTTAGGGTAGTCCCGTTTTTTCAGCTTGTTTTTCTCCGCTTTGTACTTTCTGTAGCCGACATAGGTCAGAGCTGTAATGATAATACTGCCGGTTGTGATGATCACCCAGAGTAAAGACGGATCGGCATCATCCTCCTCCACCCTGTCAAATACATTTTTTAGATCATGCTGAAGAAGAGAAAGCCGTTCAAGCTTCGTGCTCTCAGTCATTTGCTGAAATTCCTCTTGCTCAATGACGTCTATATGTTTCCCGACTGTTTCAAGCTGATCCTCTGATACATCGATTGTAAGACTGGGGTAAATCAAATCATATAGACTGATAAATTCATTCCATTTTTCATGAAAGCTCGTACTTTCATTCTTTTGGACATCCTGCTTCAGTTCAGCAAAGGCTTCCATAATCGGTCTCTCCAGTGAGCCCCAAAGCGGATCAGATCGATTGTCAACTGCGTCCATCAGCATTCTGAACTGCGCGGCTGCTCTGAGTTTTTGTGTATCTGATGTATCAGCCTGCTTTAAACTCCGTACCATATCGTTATAGCCCAGTGTGATTTGACGGATTTGGGCTCCAGTTAGCATGGTGTCTTGCTTTTTTTTCTCAGCGGATTTTAATGTTTTTTCAAAATAAGCAAGGACTTGCAGCGCCTCTTCATATTTTGACTGGCGGGTCATTTGAAAGACCGTATCGGATAAATCGTTTAACTCTTCGAGACTTCCCCGCTCTGCAGCCTTGGCATTTCCATTATAAAAAATAAGAGCAATCAACAAACAGATCGTCAGCTTTCGTTTCATGCAGGTCCCTCCCACTCTCTCTCCTTACAGAATATGAAGAAAGGGACAAGGATAGACCAACATTGTCTTTACATCAGCTCAAGCTTTGTTTGCTTTTTCGAGACCACGAGAAAGTAAGCAAGCCCAATTGAAAAAATGCTCAGCCAAAATGTTCCGTACCCTATATCAGTCATATAATCAGAAAGCATAGAGTATTGCGGCATCATGTCAAACAAGTAATCAATGACATCGTTGTGGAGCGTCCAGACTGCAGCAATTGCAAGATGCCAAAAAGAAAAACGAAAATACGGACTGTACAACACGCCTTGGACTGCCATGGCAAAATGCGAGGCAATCAGCATATAGCCCTCCCACGGCAAGTCACCTTCTACAGCCAGCACAAGAAAATTCATAGCGACCGCCCAAAGTCCATACTTTACGAGAGTGACTAGCGCAAGCGCCTCAAAGAGCGGAGCGTTCCGTTTCATGATAAAGGCGAGTAGCACAAACAGAAAGAAAAACGTTGCTGTCGGACTGTCCGGAACAAAAATCAGGAAACGGGCCGGTGTCTCCAGAAGCTGCGGCAAGTACCAATAGTATCCGTAAACCGTTCCCAGAAAATTGATGGCTAAGACAAGAATAAGCATCGGCCGCTGTCCTAATACATATTGAAACCATTTCACATTAAATCAACTCTCAGTCTGTAAAAATAATATGTCCATATAAAAAAGCTGACGCCGGGTCAGCTTTTGATAATAAAAGTATATCCTTCCATTTCACAATTCACAACACGTTATTTTGCGGTTGTTTCAGAAATAAATTTCGCAAGTTCTTCGAGCTGCTTATCATTCCCTTTGAATACGCCCGCCGGCATTTTGCCTTTCCCTTCAACAGCTATTTTTTTGATTTCATCCGGCTTCAGCCCGGTGTCAACCAACGAAGGCCCGGCTGCCCCTCCTTGAAGGTTATCCCCATGGCAAGAAATACAGCCCTGCTCTTTAAAAATCTTATATCCTTCTGCATTGGTGTCAATGTCGGCTTCTTTTGTGATTTTCCCCTGTTCTTCTGCCTTGGCCCAGTCGTGAGTAGCAACTGACTGCCACGTCAAAAACACAGCAGCGGAAATCGCTAAAAGCATCATACCGACAGCAACAGGACGCTTCCACGGCCTTCTCTCTGTTCCTCTGTCAAGGAATGGCGCCAAAAGCAGGGCGCCAAAAGCGAGTCCCGGCATAATCATGGCGCCGACCACTGTAAAGCTTCCGGCGGCGTATTCATACTTCAACAGCTGGTATAAGAAAAGAAAATACCAATCCGGCAGCGGAATATAACCTGTATCAGTCGGGTCCGCCATCCGCTCCAAAGGCGGCTGATGCACAATCGTCAAAACAAGAAAACCGATCAGAAAGACAGCTCCAACCATCCATTCCTTCAACAAGAAATTCGGCCAGAAAGCCTCTGTTTTACCAGGATACTCCGAATAATCCTTCGGTATATTCGGCTTTTTTTCAGCCGGTATCCTTGAGTCGCCTACAAATTTCATCCCTTTGCCCCGGTGCATGTCATCCCCTCCCTTTTATTCGCAGATCAAGAGTTTAAAGTGGTCCTGAAATCCCCTGCTTCCGGATCATAATAAAATGTGCAGCCATCAGCCCGAACAATGCGGCAGGAAGAAAGAATACATGGATCGCAAAAAACCTAGTCAGCGTTTGGGCGCCTACAATATCCGGGTGCCCCGCAAGGAGTGTTTTGACTTGCGTCCCGATCAAAGGCGTGGCTTCAGCGATCTGCAGCCCGACTTTTGTTGCAAACAGAGCCTTCATGTCCCAAGGAAGCAAGTAGCCTGTAAAGCCCAGCCCGAGCATGACAAAAAAGATCAGTACACCGACAATCCAGTTCAGCTCGCGCGGCTTTTTATACGCCCCTTGGAAAAAGACCCTCAGCGTATGTAAAAACATCATCACAATGACCAGGCTCGCACCCCAGTGGTGCATTCCCCTGACAATTTGGCCGAATGCCACTTCATTTTGCAAATAATATACCGATTCCCAGGCATTTTTGATATCAGGCACATAGTACATCGTTAAAAACATTCCAGATAACACTTGGATAACGGTTACAAAAAACGTCAGTCCCCCAAAGCAATACACAAACGCAGAGAAATGATGGGCGGGATTCACATGTTCCGGTACTTCGTGATCGGCAATATCCCTCCACATCGGTGTAATATCAAGCCGCTCATCTACCCAGTCATAAATTTTGTTCAGCATGTCACCCTTCCCCCTTAGGCTTTGCTTTTCCAAGATACAGGAAGCCGTCTTTTACTTCTTGCTCATAATGATCAAGAGGCGAAAGCGGCGGCGTGCCCGGGACATTGGTGCCGTCCTTTTCATAGAGTCCGTAATGGCATGGACAAAAGAATTTATTCGGATTTTTAGGATCACTATTCCAGTTCACCGTACACCCTAAATGCTTACAAATTGGCGAAAGCGCTACAATCTCATCCCCGCTTTTGAAGACCCAGGCTGATCTTGACTCTTCTGACTCATACCAGGCATCGACTTGGTTAATTTTGAAATCAAAGCGCTGCGGCTCTTTTGTCAGCTCATCTACGCTGACAACCTGAACCATGTCCTGCTTCCCTGTCGATTTTAATACCGGGTCGAGTGCAAAGCGAACCATAGGCATGAGCATACTAGCCGCCATAAAACCCCCTACGCCTGTGAGCGTATAATTCAAAAATTGACGTCTGGATATATCATGTTTTCCGCCCATAACTTCTCCCCCCTCTAGGTCACCCCTGCAAACTGACTAAAATAGAAAATATTGCAATAACTCTAGACACCCTCATAATATATGAATCTCTCAGCAAGGTCAATATAGCCAAAATATTGTTTATAAGGAAATGTAAGTGTTTTTATTGGATGCTCCACAACTGTAACAAAACGTTCAAAATTTCAGCAGTGCGTTCATCCAATATTTTTCTTTTTAAAGAGTCATTTAAATGCTCTAACGGAACAGACGGTGTCACAATGATTTTGCCTAACGCATCCTCACTTTTCCAATTTTCGTCAGACGTGAGCAGCACAACATGCGGAAATTCTGATATAAGCTCTTCCCGCAAACCCTTAAGTCCTTGAACGGTTATTTCATTTCTATCAACATATGTATATGGAGGCAGTAAATATACCCGTCCCTTTAACTGCCTTTCCAGTTCTTCTGACAGAAGCTGCGTGAATTCTCCTTTCTCCGCCGCCATTTTGAAATGGTCGCCTACCTTTATGTTAATTAATGGAATGACAGCGGTATCAATGTAATCCTTAGCTTGTAAATAGTCCTTGGCATCAGTCATTCTCCACCTCATCGTTCTCCCCCTTTACGACAACAAGCCTTGCAATACACTGCAAGGCTGGTCAAATTATGTGAGCTGATTCAATTGGCGCGATAGTTGTTCAAATGCTTCTTTATCATGACGATCTAGCGCATCGTCAATGTCTTTTAATAATTTTTCTCTTTGGAATGTGGAAATAGCGTGCTCCAAAATTTGTTCAGCCAACCCCTGATCTTTTTTGTTCTCAAACAGATCCTTCGGAATATGAGGGTTGGATTCCAGTACTGCAGCATACTCAGGTGAGCTGTACGCTGAACGGAAATTAAGCTGGATAAACAAATCCTGCTGTTTATTTAATCTAATATCATGAAAAGATTTTTCCGCGTCGGTTGTCATGACATTCTCTTTATAGAACCGAAACGGAACTTCTTCAACACAATGTGTTGACATTATAATGCCTCTCGGGCAAAATTCTGCCTGTTCTACAAAATGAACCTTCTCCATGAGAGAATCATGGCTCATTAAGTAGTTCAAGATCCAAACGCACTCTCGGCGCTTTAACTGATAATGGTTTAAAAACCAGCGGATAAAATCTTTTTTCTCATTGACAGAAACAGGGGTCTGCATGTAATTCCCTCCTCTATCGTTCGTATAATCTATATACTTATATGTTCCACATGAATGGTGAACATTCCTGCTTATCTAGAAAATTCATCCTCGATTCGCAAAATCGTTTCTTCCAGCTCTTCATTGGCCCCGTCAATTTCAAGAACCTTTTTCAAAAGCGGCAGCGCTTCTTTTTGCAGGCCTTCTTCTAATAGGAAGCTTGCGTATTCGTATAAGAAATCTCTGTCCTCCCGGTAGTGAAGAAAGGCAGCCTCAAAGGATTGTTTTGCTTTCTCGTATTGCTCTAATTCGGTATATGCGCTCGCAAGATACCAATTGTATTTCGGGTCTTCTTCCCCATAACCGCGCACCTCTTGAATAAGATCAATGATCTGTTCATAATCCTCTTCTTTATGATACACGGCAAGAAGTGTATGAAGTGCCTCGACGAAGCCCGGATCAAGTGCAAGCGCCTCCTGAAGCAGCTTTTTCCCATCTTCTGACTTCCCGATTTTTAAAGCCATTTTTGCGGCATAGAGGAAAAGCTCTTTGTTATATTCATCATATCTGATACCCTCTTTTGCCGTTTTTAATGCCTCTTCATACATCCCTTCAGCTTCATAGCTTTTCGAAAGCGGCATATAAAGTGAAGAATAAGATGGATCAAGCTCTTTTAAATCAGACAGCTGTTTAATAGCTGTTTTAACAAGCCCCGCCTGTAAGGCTGTAAACCCATAGCCGAAAATCGTATTAGGATCAGGATTCTCATCAACAGCTTTCTCGTACCACGGAATGGCATCCTCAAATTCACCTGAGGCACTTAACGATTCGGCCAGTCTTTGATGGACATTAACGCCTCCGATCTCACTCTGCTCCTCAGCCGTTGTTTTAAAATATTGAACCGCTTTTGCATAGGCTCCTTGAGTAAAGTAAAGTTCACCCAGTGCAAAATCAATAATGGGTTCATTGTCCAGAATGGACTTTGCCTGTAAAAGCTTTTGTTCACTGACTTCGAATAACCCTTGCATCTGATAAAGATCCGCCATAAGCAGCAAACTTTCCGGATATGATGGATCTGTTTCCGGAATGGTTTCCAGCACAGCGAGGGCTTTTTCTTCTTCGTCAATATCTATTAAAAGTTCAGCGTAAAAATTCGTCAGTTCTGCTTCATTTGGATATAAATCATGTAAATCACTGATCAGTGAAATCGCTTTTTCTACATTGCCCCACTCGTAATAAAGCTGGGCGGCAATGGCTTTGTCTTCATCATGGAGCTGGTTTTCAGCTTTCGAGAGAGTGTTGAGGCCTTTTTCTGTTTCACCTGCTTCAACTAATTTTATGGCTTCTTGAATCAATGTATTCAAATCGGACCGGTCCTTTCTTTTCCTATAGAACATCAACCATACAAAAAAGCTTTATTTGTTCGGGTTAATCTTATCATAATTCAGACGAAAGCCCCCGGCAAATAAGATGCTTGCTGTACGGCAGGGAATTATTGAGTCTTATTAGTTTACCAAAAGTTCTTGAGATAGAAAATGAAAAAAGGAAGATCGCCCTCTGTACAGTAAAGCAGCTCTCTGACCTGCCGGCTTGTAAGTAAAGCGCATCCCCCCTTTTCGTTTTTTCTTTTCTATAAGACAAGCTATGTTTTTTGGTCTCGGATTATGATTCTCACAGGCAATCTACACAAAAAATCCTGAAGGAAAAACTTCAGGATTTGTTTGAAAGCTTATTTAAATGCTCGAAGAAGGTTGGATAAGAAACGTGAATGGCATCTGTCTGCTCAATTTCAATTGGCTCCTCAGTTATACAGGAAGCGATACCAAGCATCATTCCGATTCGATGATCTCCATGGCTGGACACTGTTGCGCCGCCTTTCAGTGTTTGCTTGCCATAAACCTTCATTCCATCTGCTGTCGGTTCAATCTCAGCACCTAGCTTACGAAGCTCAGAAACCACGGTGTCAATGCGGTTTGTTTCTTTTACTTTAAGCTCTGCCGCATCCTTAATAACGGTTGTTCCTTCCGCCTGAGTCGCAAGAAGCGCGATGATAGGGATTTCATCAATTAAACGCGGAATGATATCTCCTCCGATTTCAACCGCTTTTAGAGATGACGTTTCTATAACCAAATCTCCATAAGGCTCCGCACTGCTGTCAGCAGACGGTTTGATTTCAAGTTTTGCCCCCATGTTTTGAAGGACGTCAATGACACCTGTCCGAGTCGGATTTAAACCTACGTTTTTTAATATAATCTTGCTGTTTGGAACCATTGCACCCGCAGCAAGGAAAAACGCCGCTGAAGAAATGTCTCCAGGAACAAAAATATCTGCAGCTGTCAATTTCTGCCCTCCTGTAATGGAAACACTCGTTTGATCTTCAGAGAGTTTCACGCCAAAAGCAGAAAGCATCCGCTCAGTGTGGTCCCGAGATTTATGAGGCTCTGTGACGGTTGTTGTGCCCTCAGCCTGTAATCCGGCCAGCAAAACAGCAGATTTAATTTGTGCGCTTGCAACAGGTGATACATAATCAATGCCTTTTAATGAAGCGCCGCTCACTGACAGCGGTGTAAATTCTCCGCCGGCTCTGCCGTCGATTTTAGCCCCCATTTGCTTCAAAGGCTCAGTTACACGTTTCATTGGGCGCTTCGCAATGCTCTCATCTCCGGCTACCGCGCTGTAAAAGGGACGGCCCGCCAAAATGCCGAGCATGAGGCGAATCGTTGTACCTGAATTTCCGACATCTAAAAGGCTTTCTGGCTCACTCAGGGAATCGATTCCATTTCCGTGAATCACTACATCGCTGCCGTTTTGCTCAATTTGAACACCCATTTTTCTAAAGCAATCGATGGTGCTCAAACAATCCGCTCCCGGCAGAAAGTTTTTAACAATTGTTGTGCCTTTCGCTAGCGCGCCAAACATGACGGAACGGTGAGAAATAGATTTATCACCAGGAATATGTATTTCTCCGTTTAAGGCCTGCACCTTTTCTCTTTTCATTATTTTCCACCTCAATCAGCATAAAAAGTTTCATATTCCGCCCGGGCTTCAATGCATTGTTCTGCCCGTTTGCGGTCATCATCAGACTGAAAACTGATCCTTAAAATCCCGTTAATATCTTCTCGTGTTTCAATAATGCGGATATTCGTGATACTGATGCGCTCCGCAGCTAAGATAGCCATTATCTCGGAAATCACACCCGGATGATCGGGAACATCCACGTATAAATCGTAAAATGCAGGTATCGCGCCCTTCTGCCGAAGCGGCAGTCCGTCGCGATAATCCTTGGCCGCTTTAAAATAACGAAATAGATTTTCCGCATCTTCTTGTTCTACATATGTCCGGATCGTCTCAATTTCACGAATCCACTCTTCAAAACGGTCCAAAATTTTATCTTTATTATGTAATAGAATATCCCGCCACATTGCGGGGCTGCTCGATGCAATCCTTGTAATATCCCTAAACCCGCCGGCAGCAAAACGCTTAACAAGCGGATAAAGCTCTTCCGAATGATGGGTTTGATGAACTAGGCTTGCTGCGACAATATGCGGAAAATGGCTGATCACACTTGTAACGCCATCATGCTCTTCTGGTGACATTTCCACAAAATGGGCATTCGTCCCCTTCAGCAGGTTTTTCAACTGTTCTACCGCTTGTCTGTCCGTTTTCTGGCCTGGCGTTAAAATATAAAATGCATTTTCAAACAGGAATTCCTTCGCAGCGGCCACTCCTGATTTATGTGAACCCGCCATCGGATGCCCCCCGACAAATTGGTAGCGGCCAGGCAGCACTTGCTCAGCGTATCGAACCACTTTTTGCTTTGTGCTTCCTACATCGGTAATCAAAAGCTGATGTTCAATTCCTGAATGAGCCAGCTCATCAAGCATAAGCAGGGTTTGCGCGACAGGTGTCGCAATGATTACTGTAGCTGCCTTTTTTGCACCGCTAATAAACGAATCAGCACGCTCGTCTATCACACCTAATTTTAATGCGGCTACTACCTGTTCATCAGAGATGTCGATTCCGATAATCCGTTTGCCCGGATGCTCTTTTTTGATCGCTAACGCAATCGAACCGCCTATCAATCCGAGACCGGCGAGCAATATTGTATCTTTCATTCGATTCATACGTCATCACCTGGTTTATAGACTAAAGAGGTGATATTTGATCACCTCTTATAAAATTTCAGCTAAAATTGCAAGAATTTCTTCATTTTGCTCTTTTGTTCCGATCGTAATCCGGAGTGATGTCGGGAAACCTAATGCATTTCCTGACCGGACAATATAGCCTTTTTCCAGCAGAGCCTGAAACAGTTCATCAGAAGGACGGTTAAAGTCAATTAACACAAAATTGGTCTGTGAAGGGTAGCACTTTAAACCATGAATCTTCGCAAAATCATAATATTGCTGAAGGCCTGCTTTATTTTGCTCGACACAGGAAGCAATAAACGCTTGGTCATCAAGTGCTGCGATCGCCGCAGCCTGACCTAGACGGCTCGTGTTAAATGGCTCTCTTGCCGGCTCAATCTGGCGAATCAGGTCCTCGTCAGCAATTCCGTATCCGACTCTGAGCGCAGCCAGACCGTAAGCCTTTGAGAATGTCCGTAATATGATCAGATTGGAATACTTGTTTAATAACGGCACAGTTTCCGGGTAATCCTCAGCTGTTACATATTCATAATATGCTTCGTCAAGAACAACGAGGACACGAGAAGGAACGCGCTCCAGAAATGCGAGTAATTCCCCTTCTGATGTATAAGTGCCAGTCGGGTTATTCGGACTGCATATCCAAACGACTTGTGTCTGTTCGTCAATCGCTTCAAGCATGGCGTCTAAATCATGTGAGCCGTCAGGACGAAGTGCGATTTCACGAACTTCAGCGCCTTCAATGACCGCATTATGTTTATACTGCGGAAAAGTCGGAGCAGCCGTTATCGTGTTGGTTTTATCGTTTAAAAATGCCCGGCAGATGATCTGAATGATTTCATCTGAACCGTTTCCGAAAATAAGTGATGTTTCACTGACATTGAGGTGCTCACTGAGCCTTGTCCGCAAAGCGGCGCTATACCCGTCCGGATAAAGCGCAAGCTGATGAATCTCATGTTGAAGCGCCTCTTTTGCAGCTTCTGAACAGCCGTACGGATTTTCGTTTGAAGCAAGCTTCACAACTTTATCCAAGCCATATTCTGATTTCACTGCTTCAATCGGCTTACCAGGCTGATAAGGCTTCAGCTGTTTTAAATGTTCTTTGATACGCAAATCCAGTCACCTCATTTTAAACTGTACAAGCCGCCAAACGCCGTTGCGTAATCTTCAAACTCCTGCAGCGCTTGATCTCTCGTTTCAGCGCTGATGAGCCGGTCCTTTAGCTCTTCTATTTTTCTGACGAGCGCACTTCCCACTACGACACCGTCACAAATTTCATTCATCTTCATGACCTGTTCGCGGTTTGATATACCGAATCCTACAGCAACCGGCACAGTGCTAAGATCCTTCACTGTCCGGATGAACGGATACACGGATGAATTGAACTCATTGCGGACACCGGTCACACCTAGAGAAGATACACAGTAGACGAAGCCCTCGGCTTGTTCAATAATGGTTTTCAAACGGCTTTCGCTTGTCGGCGCAACCAAAGAAATATACGTCACCTCATGTCTTTTGCATTCCGATTGAAGGCTGGCGCTTTCTTCTAATGGCAGATCCGGAACAAGCAGACCGTCAATGTGATTTTCCCGCAGTAAAGCGAAAAAGTATTCTTTGTTCAATTGTAACACAGGATTATAATACGTAAAGAGGATAATCGGAATATTCACTCCGTTTTTTTTCATTTCTCCGCCTAATTCGATTGCCTTTACGATATTCATTCCATGATCAAGCGCCCGCTTTGAAGCACGCTGGATCACCAGACCGTCTGCAAGCGGGTCTGAGTATGCAACACCAAGCTCCAGTGCTGTGGCGCCTGCTTTTTGGAGTGACTTCGCCAGTTTAACCGAAACCTCAGGCGATGGATCTCCCGCTGTAATAAACGGGATAAACAATTTTTCTGATGCTTGAAGATCTAATTTAAACATGCGCTTTCACCTCTTCTTCCAATACATTCATTAATGTGTTGACATCCTTATCTCCCCGTCCTGATAAACAGACGAGAATGGTTTGATCGCGATCCATCTCTTTGGCGAGTTTGAATGCTTTCGCTAAAGCATGGGCAGATTCGATTGCCGGCAAAATCCCCTCTTTTTCTGACAAGAGTTTTAATGCATCCACCGCTTCTTCATCTGTGATACTGTCATAAGTGACACGGCCGCTCTTATGCAAATAAGCGTGCTCCGGACCGATTCCAGGATAGTCGAGTCCTGCTGAAATGGAGTAAGGCTCAATAATTTGCCCGAACTCATCTTGAATCAGATAAGTCAATGAACCGTGAATAACGCCTACGGTTCCTTTCGACATAGTAGCGGCATGAAGAGGAGTATCAATTCCTTTTCCGGCTGCTTCAGCGCCGATCAGTTCAACATCTTCATCTAAAAACGCCTGAAACATGCCCATCGCATTGCTTCCTCCGCCTACACACGCCACTACTTTATCAGGCAGAGTGCCTTCAATGTGTTTCAGCTGATCCTTCGCTTCCTCTCCAATCATTTTCTGAAATTCTCGGACCACCTGCGGATAAGGGTGCGGTCCGACAACTGATCCAATCATGTAAAAATGATCCTCGCAATGCTGAACCCAGTATCGAATCGCCTCATTTGTGGCATCCTTCAATGTGCCGTTTCCGCTTGTTACAGGCACAACTTCCGCTCCAAGAAGCTTCATGCGGAAAACGTTCAGAGACTGGCGGGCAACGTCCTCCTCGCCCATAAACACAGTGCAGGAAAAGCCGAATTTGGCTGCGACTGTTGCAGCGGCCACACCGTGCTGACCGGCACCGGTTTCAGCAATGATTTTCGTTTTTCCCATTTTCTTAGCGAGCAGCGCTTGACCTAACGCATTATTGATTTTATGAGACCCTGTATGGTTCAAATCTTCTCGTTTCAAATAAATTTTCGCACCGCCTAAATACTCAGTGACTCGATCAGCGAATGTGAGTGCAGTCGGCCTTCCGGAATAGTCATTTAACAGCTTGTAATATTCATTACGAAAAACAGGATCATCCTTGATCTCTTTAAATGCGGTTTCAATTTCTTCTAACGGCTGCATCAGTGTTTCCGGAACAAACTTTCCGCCGAAATCACCGTATCTGCCTATTTCATTCGGATATGGATACATATTGGTTCATCCTTTCTTCTAAAAGCCTCATCAGATTCTGATCTTTTTGTCCGTTTTTTTCGATTCCGCTGGCAAGGTCAATTCCTGCCGGCTCATATTTCAATAAGTCTGCGATAGTGTCCGGATTCACGCCGCCTGCGATAAAACAGCGTTTGCCTATAGCTGCCTGCTTGTATTCCGGCACACAGTCCCAAGAAAAAGCAACACCAGTGCCGCCTCTTGCCCCTTTGACAGATGAATCAATCACAAAGCCGTCCACATCATCTTTAAAGCGGGCAATTTCTTGAGTTGTGTTCTTATGATGGTGAAGCGCCTTCCATATTTCACAATCTGTCAGCATGCGAAGCGCATCGGCATCCGCCGGTTCCTCATCACCGTGAAGCTGAATGACATCGAGATTCAAGTCGTCGGCAATGCGTGACATCGTCTCTATCGATTCATTAACAAAAACCCCTGCAACCCGTTTTTCGACACGAACTTGACTCAGCCACTTCTTCACATCTTGCGGAGATACTTTTCGTTTGCTTTCAGCAAAAATAAAGCCCAGATAATCAGCCTGCGAGTCCGCTGCAAGCTGCAAATCCTGCAGTGACCGTATGCCGCAATATTTTAATGCCGGCTTCTTCACATCCTCACTCCCCGAACAAAGCATGGATTGCTTTTTGCTGTGATGTTTGTCTCATCAATGATTCACCGATAAGCACAGCTCGTGCTCCATGTTCTTTGACAAATGTTAAATGTTCTAAAGAACCGATTCCGCTTTCACTGACAAGCAGTGATTCTTTCGGAGCAAGAGATGCGATTTGTTCTGTCTGCATTATAGAGGTTTCAAATGTTTTTAGGTTTCGGTTGTTTATGCCGAGAATATCAGGCGTGAACACTTTCAATATTTGTTCTAGCGTTGTTGCATCATGAACCTCGACTAACACGTCCATCTCCTTTTCACCTGCTTCAAGATATAACTCATGAAGGTGTAAGGGATCAAGCACTTCACCGATTAACAAGATGGCATCCGCTCCGATTCTTCTTGATTCCTCCACTTGAAGAGAATCAATAATAAAATCTTTTCTGAGTACAGGGATCGAAACAGCGCGCTTTACGTCTGATAAATAGCTGTTTTCCCCTTGAAAAAACGGGGTGTCTGTTAAAACGGAAAGCGCATCTGCTTTCGCAGTTTCATAGTCTTTTGCAATCCGCACAGGGACAAAATCCTCTTTAATGAGCCCTTTTGACGGCGACGCTTTCTTCACTTCAGCAATCAACCCGATAAACCGATTCGGGCTTGCCAGCGCCTCTTTAAATGAACGTTTTTCGAAAGGCTGCTCTTCCGGCAGGACCAGTGTGTTTACTTCTTCCTTCTTTTGTTTGATGATGTTTTCAAGCATAGATCTCTTCCTCTTTCTGCTTTATTCGTTCAAGCTGCGCGGCAGCGCCTCCGCTTGTAATCGTCTCTAATGCTAGCTCCGTTCCTTCCTTCAGTGAGGCGGTGATCCCCGCCGTGTATATCGCAGCCCCTGCATTCAAAGCAGTAATAGATAAAGCGGAACCGCTGCTTTTATTTTCAAAAATATTCTGAATAAGACAGGCACTCTCTTTCGGTGACTGCACCTGTAAATCTTCAAGTCTGCCATTTGTGAAACCGAAATCTTCCGGTGAAACGGTATATTCCCGGCGCTCCCCGTCCTTTAATTCAATCACGTCAGTCGGTGCTGTAATTGAAAGCTCATCTAAACCGTCACGGCTTGATACGAACATGACGTGCTTCGGCTGAAGCGTCTCCAGTGCGCTTGCCATCACTCCAGCTTTTTCAGCGGAATAGACCCCAATCACCTGACGCTTCGCCTGCAAGGGATTGCTGAGCGGTCCGAGCAGATTAAATACCGTTCTGAAACCCAGTTCTTTTCTAGTACCCGCTACATGTTTCATAGACGAATGATAAAGCGGGGCAAAAAGAAATCCCATGTTGTTTACTTCAATGCTGCTTTTGACTTTTTCGGGAGTCGTTTGAATTGGAACCTCTAACACCTCTAAAACATCAGCACTTCCGCTTTTAGAAGAGACAGAGCGATTGCCGTGCTTAGCGATTTTTGCCCCTGCTGCTGAGGCAACAATTGCTGATGCCGTTGAGATATTAAAAGTGGAAATACCGTCTCCTCCGGTTCCGCATGTATCAACGACATCAGGAAGTCCATCGACTGTAAGAGCGCGTGCCCGCATCGCCTTCACAAAGCCCGTAAGCTCTTCTGGCGTCTCTCCCCGATGAGCAAGAATAGACAATATACCGCCCATTTCAGAAGGCGTCATTTCCGCTGTCATCATCATATTCATCAATGCCTCTGCCTCATCGGCAGTAAGTGTTTTTCCGTCAACGCACAATTGTAGAAATTTGTTCATCAGCTTTATCCTCCTTGCTATGGAACATGTCTTCTGCAATATGAATCGTTTTCAGCAGCGCACCGGCTTTATTACAGCTTTCTTCGTATTCGGCTTCCGGAACAGAATCTGCAACAATGCCAGCACCTGCCTGTATCGATGCAACACCGCCCTTTACGCTCATGGTGCGAATCGTAATACAAGAGTCGATATTACCGTCAAATCCGATGTAGGCGATGCAGCCGCCGTATGTCTCTCTCGGTGTAGGCTCCAGCTCTTGCAAAAGCTGCATGGCACGGATTTTGGGAGCGCCTGTTAAAGTTCCTGCCGGGAAAGCGGACATCAGTGCATCGACTGGGTGAATCCCTTCTTTCAATCGACCTGTAACCACCGAAATAATATGCATGACATGCGAAAAGGAGACAATTTTTGTGAACTCCGGCACAGAAACAGATCCATACTCTGCTACTCTGCCAATATCGTTCCGGGCAAGGTCAACGAGCATGTAGTGCTCTGCTTTTTCTTTTTCATCCTTCATCAGCTCAACTTTGAGTTTTTCATCTTCCTCTTTATCTGCGCCTCGTTTTCTCGTACCGGCAATCGGATGGATTTCCAAGTGCCCGTCCTTAACATGGATTAAACGTTCCGGAGAGCTTCCGACTATTTCTCTGTCCTTGAGTTTCATATAATACATATACGGAGAAGGATTGACGATCCTAAGCACCCGGTATAACTCAAAGGCATCTGATTTTATCGGAATCTCAAATTTTTGTGACAGAACGCCCTGGAAGATATCGCCCGCTTTTATATATTCTTTTATTTTTTCTACATCAGCCATAAAAGCTGATTTTTCATAATTAGAAGATACTGTCTCAAAGCTGGGTGTCTTATATGAATCAGCAGAGAGAAACAGTTCTTTTATGTTTTTTTGATCCATCATTTTTTCTATGAGATCTTGAAGCTCTTGATGATTTTGATGAAATACATCGATTTTTTCGTTTTCTGTTTCCTGTCCATTGAGCCTTGCATATTGGATAAAGTGGACGTTTTTGGTTTCATGATCATACGCGATTAATGTCCGGCAAACAAACAGCATACACTTTTCCGTTCCTGCTTCTTTTGAATGCGGAGGAACAGAAGGCTCAATCAGCGGGATCATATCATAGCTTAAGTACCCGACAGCTCCGCCGACAAAAGGAATGCCTAGCTCTGGCGTTTTGATGTTGTACGTGGTATTCATCCAATTCAGAACTTCTTTAAGTTCAATTCCTGTGTAAAGAGATCTGCCGTCCTGATCTGTAGCTGTAAAACGGCTCTGCTCTTCTTTTATCGTGAGGAATGGATTCAGGCCGATAAACGAATATCTTGACCAGTTGGATGTATCATCCTTGCTTTCAAGAAGATACGTAATCTCCCTGTCGAGCTTCTCTATCATTTGAATGGGTGTCATCGTATCGACTGTGAAGGTCTCCACAATCGGTATGGTGTGGTGGGACAAGCTGTCCTGTAAAAATGAAGAAATGTTGGATTGGAAATACATTGCTCTCACTCCTTATGGCAAGGAGAATGAGAAGATGGCATGAGAGGATAAAACATTATATAACAAATAAACCCAAAAGAAAGGCTTCTTTTGGGTAGAATAAACATACATGTCTCAGCTCAACTACACTCATTCTCTGCTACCCTATTCTATAACTCAACTCAATCAATCAATCAATCGCTTTATACACACTCTTGTGTATTTCTAAGCTGTTCTTATCGTATTACAATTCAGTATTTTTTGTCAATGATAAATCGGGTCTTAATACAACGGCTTTTTCTAAATATACATGTCTGATCTGATCCTGAGGAACATCTGTCTGGACGGTCATCATGACTCTGATGCACTTTTTCAGACCGCCGATTACGTCCATTTCCTGCATACAGGTTACCGGCACATACTGCCATCCTGAAAGCTCACGAACAGCTTTTGCCGGGAAAACGGAGTGCAAATCAGGTGTCGCCGAAAGAAGCATTTGAACAACATCTTCCGGTTTTGTTTTGTTTTCTTCTATGATTTTCTCTAACAGCTGTTTTGTTTTTTGTAAAATTTCTTCTTCAGTATCTCGTTCAACTGTAGTTGCTCCGCGAATTCCGCGAATCATCATGATGTCTCCTCCAATCGCCATTTGTTCAGCCAGCTCTCAAGTTCATTTCTGGAAAATGTGTGATCAGCAACTTTTCCTAATTCGTTGAGCACGATAAACTGAATCTTCCCGCCACGGGTTTTCTTATCATTCATCATACGGTCCAATAGAACCGAAGTTTCCGTCTCTTTTTTAATTTGATTTGGATAGCCTAGGCTTATTAGCCAGCTGACCAAACGTTTCCTGTCCATTTCACAGCCCGCTGTCTTTTCGCTTATATATAAAGCAAACTGCATTCCGAGGGCTACGGCATCACCGTGAGTGATCTGTCCGTATCCATATTCGGCCTCAACAGCATGGCCGAGCGTATGTCCAAAGTTTAAGTAAGCTCTAATCCCCTCTTCTTTTTCATCCTGCTGAACGACAGATGCTTTTATTGAAATGCCTTTAAAAATCATGTCATTTAGCTGATCACTGGTGATATCGCGCAGTGAGCGGATATTCAGCAGCTCTTCCAGAAACGCTCTGTCATAGATAAAAGCGTGTTTAATCACTTCTGCCATTCCGGATCGAAGCTCTTTTTCAGGCAGAGAACGCAGGAAGTCTGTATCGTAGAGCACGGCCTTCGGCTGGTAAAACGCACCGATTAAATTTTTTCCGAGCGGATGGTTCACGGCTACCTTTCCTCCGACTGCACTGTCATGCGCCAAAAGCGTCGTAGGCATTTGAATGAAATCAATGCCACGCATAAAAGTGGCAGCCACAAAACCGGCAAGATCTCCTACAACACCGCCACCGAACGCGATGATGCATGAGGAGCGATCCATATGAAAACGAATCGCTTCACTCTGCAGTTTTGTGTACATGTCCATGGATTTCGCCTGCTCTCCACTCGGCACCGTCACTTTTTTCACAGGCCATTTTTCTTGCAGCAAATGAAGCATTTCATCACCATACAGGTGGTCAACCTCTTCATCAGTGACAAGCATAATCCGTGTTAAAGGCCTGTTTAAAGAGGTTAATAGTTCGCAAGCCTCTTTTCTGATGCCTTGCCCGATAAAAACAGGATACGACGAGGAAGCGGTTTGAACATGCAGTGTTTTCATTAAAATTCCCTCGACAGTTTTCTCATATTCTCCACATTTTCTCTAATACGGTCGATTTGATCTAAGCCGAATTGTTCAACGACTGCGTTGGCAATTTCCCATGCGACAGCCGCTTCAGCTACTACACTTGCCGCAGGCACTGCACAGCTGTCTGAACGTTCAATGCTGGCAGAAAAGGGTTCTTTCGTTTCAATATCTACGCTTTTCAGCGGTTTATACAAAGTCGGAATCGGCTTCATGACTCCGCGGACAACAATCGGCATTCCTGTCGTCATGCCGCCTTCCAGTCCCCCGAGTCTGTTTGTAGCGCGGGTATATCCCTTTTCCTCGTCCCAAATGATCTCGTCATGGACTTCGCTTCCATTTCTTCCGGCTGCTTCAAAGCCGATGCCGAATTCCACACCTTTAAATGCGTTAATTGACAGAACAGCAGCAGCAAGCTTGCTGTCAAGTTTGCGGTCATAATGGACGTAGCTGCCCACGCCTACCGGCATTCCCTCGACAATGACTTCTACAATTCCGCCGATGGAATCTCCGTTGGCCTTCGCTTCATCAATGGCAGCCATCATTTTTTTGCCCGCTTCTTCATCGTAGCATCTGACCGGAGACTCCTCCGTTACACGCTGCAGGTCATCAATTGACGTATATTCTGTTTTTTCAGCTTTAACTTCGCCAATTTGCAATACGTGACCTGCCACCTTAATGCCGAGCTCAGAAAGAATCTTTTTAGCGACAGCTCCTGCCGCCACTCTGACAGTTGTTTCCCTTGCTGAAGAGCGCTCAAGCACATTTCTCATATCACGGTGATTATATTTAATCGCACCGTTTAAGTCAGCGTGCCCAGGTCTCGGTCTGGAAATTTGGCGCTTCATTTCCTTTTCTTCATCCTCTGTAATCGGAGCCGCGCCCATGATTTTTGTCCAATGCTTCCAATCGTTATTTTCAACGACGAGAGCAATTGGTGAACCGAGTGTTCGTGCATGGCGCACCCCGCTCATAATTTTGGCCTGGTCTTTTTCGATCTGCATACGGCGGCCGCGGCCATGGCCTTTTTGGCGTCTGGCAAGCTCAAAATTGATATCTTCCTCCGTTATGTAAAGCCCGGCAGGCACACCTTCAATAATGGTTGTCAGTTGGGGGCCGTGTGATTCTCCGGCTGTTAAATATCTCATGACTTCTTCTCCCTTCATCGCATTAACGCTTTTAAGTAAAACTACTATAACATATTTTTCAGCAAAAAGTCAGTCTATCTTTTTTGATAAAAGAATGTATCGGCTGGAATCAGGCCAAATTTCTCAGGATTGAAGATTTGCTCGGTGCTGCCGACAAATAGAACTCCATTCTTTTTCAAGCTATGTGCCATTTTTAAATAAAGCTCTTCCTTCGCGCTTTCTGTAAAATAAATAAATACATTGCGGCACACAATTAAGTCAAAGTCTTGTTCATAACGATCAGCCAGTAGATTGTGCTTTTTGAATGTAATATTCTTTTTGATTTCCGGTTTGACTTCATAACTTCTATTTGCGTTTTGAGTAAAATAACGATCCTTCACAGATGACGGCACTTCTTGTAAAGACCTCTCCTGATAGACGCCTTTTTTCGCTTTTTCCAATGCTTTTTCATCAATATCAGTCGCCAGGATCTGAAAGCCGGGAAGACCTTTTTGCTGATCCAAAAGCATGGCAAGCGTATAAGGCTCCTCACCCGTTGAGCAGGCGGCACTCCATATCTTTAAAGGCTTAGAGTTCTTGATTAACGGCAAAATAGCAGTCTCAAGAACTTCCCATCTTTTATAATTACGATAAAATTCTGAAACATTGATCGTCATTCTGTCCAATGTTTCATTTAAGAGGGCTTGATCCTTTTCCAATGCCGCCGCAAAGTCCTTAAAGCTTTGAAACCCCTTTTTCTCATAAAGCGACGTCAGCCTTCTCTTCATTTGTGCTTCTTTATATAATGTCAAATCGACTCCGGTTAATTGTTTCCACTTCGTTGTAAATACGCTGTATGTATCCATCTCTCTACTCTCCCAGTCTCGCTGTCTTTTTGTCCTAGTATAGCTTGTTTTATCAGGAAATTGTATTGTTTCAATAAAAAAATCAGCTTTGCAGCTGATTTTAGATCGTTAGGAAAGGCAGGAATCTGATGCATCCTGCCATTAAACTCTTTATTCACTTTAATGTAAACCTTTACAAAAGAAAACGAAAACCGGCGGCATTACATGGTGCCGGCTCTGTTACTTATTTTCATAATGATTAATAGATCCAGCCTGCCATGAGCTGTTGATATGATACTAATTCTTCATTCTTAAAGAAAATGTTAATCTCGCGTTCTGCACTTTCGAGAGAATCAGAGCCGTGGATGATGTTTTTTCCGACAAACATGCCATAATCTCCCCTAATCGTACCAGGCAAAGCTTCTTGAGGATTTGTCTTTCCGATCAGCTGCCTCGTTACTTCAATGACATTTTCGCCTTCCCAAACCATTGCGAATACAGGTCCTGAAGTAATAAACTCAACGAGCTCTCCGAAGAAAGGCTTCCCTTGATGTTCGGCGTAGTGTTTCTCAGCCATTGGTTCAGTCACTCTCATTAACTTGGCACCAGCTAATTGTAAGCCCTTACGTTCGAATCTGGATAAAATATCTCCAATGAGCTGACGTTGGACACCGTCTGGTTTCACCATGATAAAAGTCTTTTCCATCACATTCTCCACCCCATCATTATGTATGTATAGGCTTTCACACTGCACACCGAAATCGTAACATCTTTCTGATAATTAATCAATCCGGGGTGGAGAAATTTCTTAATATCTACAAAAATTAAAATTTTCTTTTACCGATATATTTTGCGATGGCCGCAAGAGACGAACGTGCCCGCCCTCTCGGAAGCGTGTTTAACTTCTGGAAAGCTTTCTGCAAATACATTTCGCTTACTGCCATAGATGCTTCAATCGCATCCGTTTTTTTGATTTCCTCAATGATTGGTTCAAGCTGTTCCTGCGTTGTCTCGCTGTTAATCAATTTAAGCTGATTCTTTAATGCTGGATTTTTCAGAGCATACAGCACTGGCAATGTGACATTCCCTTGAAGCAAATCTCCTCCAACGGGTTTGCCCAGCTCTTCTTCAGTTGAAGTAAAATCAAGGATATCATCGATGATTTGATAAGACATGCCGACGTAATACCCAAACCAGTACAGCGCCTTATGAATCTTTTCATCAGCCCCGGACGCAATAGCACCGAGCTGGCAGCTGACCGCGATCAGGAGCGCCGTTTTTCTTTTGATGCGGCGGAGATACGTTCTGAGATTTTGTTCCATGTTGTATTTGTCTTTGATCTGCTCGATTTCCCCAAGACACACTTCAACAATCGTTTGTGACAAAATCCTATGGGCTTTCGGTTCGTTAATTCTCGTCATCATTTCAAGAGATCCCGCAAGCATATAATCGCCTGTGTACATCGCAATGCGATTATCCCACTTTGCTTTGATTGTCGGCTTCCCTCTGCGAAGCTCCGCATCATCAATGACATCATCATGAACCAAAGATGCCATGTGAATCATTTCCAGAGTGACGGCGACATATTTAATCTTATTAATATCGTAATCGCCAAACATGCCGGAAAGCAGCACGAAAACGGGCCGAATACGTTTCCCTCCGGCCTGCAGCAGGTGAAGACCTGCCTCGCTTAAAAGCGGGTAATCGGAACGTACGGTTTGTTCAAGTTCTCTTTCGATTACATCAATATCGTCATTTAAAAAAGAGTAGGCCATTTTAAATTTCATATCATTCACCCAAACATCTGTGTTTTCATTTCCATCCGATATGCGTGGCAGCGACTCCGCCAGTAAACGAATGATATTTGACATTTTTCAGGCCCGCCTCTTCAAACAGGCCTGCCAGTTCCTTCATTCCAGGGAATTCTCTGGCTGATTCTTGAAGCCAAGAATATTCTTTATAGCTCTTCGCAAACAGTTTCCCGATAAACGGCATAATATACTTAAAGTACATAAAGTAAGCCTGTCTGAATCCGAACATTTCTGGTTGGGACGTTTCCAGACATACCACCTGGCCGCCCGGCTTTACCACACGTCTCATCTCTTTCAATACGGTCAAGTAATCAGGGACATTGCGAAGTCCGAAGCCAATAGTGACATAATCAAATGTATCATCATCAAAAGGAAGCTCCATCGCATTTCCGTGCAGCAGTTCAATTTGACTGAATCCGCCGTTTTTCACTTTCTGCTGTCCGACACTCAGCATATTTTCACTGAAATCCAAGCCCTTAATCTCGCCGCTTTTTCCGGCTGCTTTTGCAAGAGCGATCGTCCAGTCAGCCGTTCCGCAGCAGACATCAAGCGCTTTGGCGCCTTCTTTCACATCCATAATGCGCATCGTTTTATCGCGCCATTTTTTATGCTGCTGAAAACTGATGACGGAGTTCATTTGGTCGTAGTTTTTAGATATTTTTTCAAATACTCCATGTACGCGCTGTTCTTTTGATTCCTGCATAATGGTTTACCCTTCTTCCACTTTCTGATGATAGGTTTGATCTTGGCTGATTGTCTTCAGACGGTTTAATAAAATGTGCTGAACAGGTGAATTTAGAGGCAAAAGTGACTCAATGCTGTTTTTCGCTTTTTTAAAACAATCTTCTAATATCTCTTCTTTTGTTTTTCCCAGCTGTATAAAACTGCCGATCACATCCAGAAATGTATCATTTCCGTTCATAAGCCGCTTAAATACAAAAAAATCACTCGACAGCTTTTTCCAGCGCGGAAGATTGAAGTGTTCCGCAACCCGATGGAATAAAGCTGATTCAACGATGCCGACACTTTCGAAAAAATCGTGTTCGTCCTTGAAAGAACGGTCATATAGACGAATTTTATGTTCATTGATTTCTTTGATGGCTGTAGCAAGCGTCCGAATCATGTAGATATCCTTCATTTCAGATAGTAAAGAGTAGTACAGCCCGCTGAAATAATCGCCTGCGAGAACAGTCAATTGGCGGTTTTTGTTTTCGTCTCGTTTTATGACTCTGGCTGTCGTCACTTCATCATGGGTATCAAGGGCGCTTTGTACAAGCATCGCTGTTACAATATAATTTTCTCTGTCGTTGTTTTTTATGTCGGCTTCTTCAAATAAAGCATGAAAAAGAAGAAGCTTATCCTCATCAATTTTTGGCGCA
>NZ_JAVAXX010000250.1:0-9255 GCF_042709275.1 Bacillus sp. LR_5
TTTGAGATTTACATGAGAAGAAAAATGTTAAAAAACCTTATAGTTTTAAACAATTAAAAATCAGGAAAGGTATATATTTTATGAGAAGTGTGTTATTATATAACAAAATAAACGGGAAAACAGTAGCTGTGGTGGAGTTGGTGTTTTTTTTAGAATATTTTGAGATATATATATGTTACTTGGGATACTAATACTGATGATGGAACTTGGTGGATAGATAAAAGCGTACATTTAACCATGACCTATGCTAAAAATTTTAAGGGGGATTTAGACAAGAAAGATATTGATTTTGATTATGGTACTGTCCAATAATAATGAAGCAGTTTATTTAAAATAGGAATATACACTAAAAGAACCGCCAGTCGCGGTTCTTTTGTGTTATACTCTGCTCTAAATTGCTTTAGTAGCAGTTTTTTCTTTCCTTACAAACACCATGATTCCAGGGATGATCATAAGTATAGCTGGTATTAAGTAAAACCAGTCAATGCATATAAGTCCTCCAATCCCTGAAATAAAAAGTAGAACACTGCTCAACTTTGGTTTGAATAAGACAACAATTGAAGCCGTAAACCCAATACATGAAAAGATCAAAGACCCCCATGCTCCAACAAGAAGGTCGCTTGTCATATCAAAATATCTGATCAAATGAAAAAATAAATCTAAGTAGGCGATACCTAAAGCTAGAATAGATGCTACAACACCTAATATGCTCCCTATCAAACTTAAAACAAACTCAATGGTTCTCTTCACAATAAACGCTCCTTATGTAATCAGGCCACTTAATTTTTATATATGAAAATGTAAAAGAAACATAAATGAAAATATAAATGAGAATCTAAATCTTATTAGTAAACAGAATTAAACATAATAAACAGAAATAAATAATAATAAACTAACTGCGTTTATTTATCTGATTTCCGTCTTTCCTTTGATTGCTCCGTTATAATCTCCAAAGCAGCCTGTAAGATCTCATCTGTTACCTCACCGTCTTTTGCTGCAAGGAACGTTTTAGGATTAAATCAAGATATTTACATCTATAATAACTGAAATAATTTTTATTTGGTGAATTTCGACAAAAAAAGACTAGATTCGCATTTGAAATTTCACAATTTCTCTCGTATCTTAAATAAGTAGTTTCAGTTAATGCATGGGCATTCAGCCAATGGCATTTATGGACCTAATACTAAAGCGAAACTTGAAGAGTTCTTGAAATAATAAAAGAAGCCCTTCTTAAAAGAGGGGCTTTTCTAACTATATTGTTTTAAGGTGTTCTTTAATTTGTTCAATGACTTGCTTAAGCCATTCTAATGGAGTTATATCATCTTCAGGAAAGTATATACCATCAGCTGCTTCTTCTATAAATTCATTCTTGTCTTCTTCTGAATAATCATTATTTACAAACTCAGTTAGTGCTATTAAATCTCTCTCTTTTAGTTTTTGTGCTGCTTCATTTAAATATTCATCAAGGGCCTTTTCCGGAGACTCTATATCTTGGTGGAAATGTCCACCGAGAAATCTAAATACAGGATCAGAAACTTTAATTTCAATCATTGCTTATATACTAAATAGCCTCTTTTATTTCTGTAATTACTTTTTTCAACCATTGTAAAGGAGTTAAATCGATTGCCGGAAAATAAATCTCCGTATTTGATTTTATAAAACTTTCTTTCTCTTGATCAGATATGTTTTCATTTAAAAACTCTTCACAAAATTTTATTGTGAAAACTAAGCATTCTTTACTTGATTCAGCTATAAATTCTTTCAGAGCTTGTTCTGGTGAACCCATGTCCTGGTGAAATGTTCCTTCTAAAAAATCACTTAATTCTTCCATAGTATCATAATTCTCGTACATTGTTATTCAGAACTCCTTTTATTTTGTAGGATAGCCAGTTAAAATAAACTCCCCATTTTTACTCTTTTTCAATACTATTGTGGCGTTGGTAGCATCCTTAACAACATTTGAACCTTTTTCTACCCTTCTGCCGAGAACTTCTCCATCACCTTTGTATCTTAAAGGAAGAGTAGGTCTACTGTTAGGATTTGAGAGCCATTTTGTTATTTTACTAATGTTTTTTGGATCACTTAGAACTGAACTGGCGACTTTTTCTGCAGTAGCTCTATCTTTAAATGAAGAAGACCCAGAGATTTTTGTATCTTTTATTAAACGTTGAAATAATTCGCCATCAGTCTTCCCAACATGTCTTTCTATAAGATGCCCGCCTTTTGCTTCATGAGCAGCTAATCCTCCGCCAGGTGCGAGAGGGGTACTATCACCTTGTTTGACATTACCTATACCCATGTTGTTAGACGTCTCAGATTTTCTAAGTACACTCTCTTTTTTATCTTCAATAATACTTTTTAGTAGAGGAGTGTTTTTTGCGTTATACGTATTATCGATGTCTTGGGCAATCCCGACAAGTGCAAGATCATTCTTATTTCTAACAATAGAATTGATGTAAGCTTTGCCTTTGTTTATCCCTTTATTAACATGAGCAGCAGCTGTTCCACCTTCAACCACTTTACCTACTTTAGAAAGCTTGGTAGTGGTTTGCACTGCGGCGCCCGCACCTTTTGGCCCAACAATATTTCCTATCGCATAACTGATATAATGCCCTTTTTCGTATGCATCACCATTTACCATTTTATCATTCCATGAGTCGACCAGGTTTGTCCAGATGATTTTTGAATAAGAGGGGACGCTTAATACTGTTGTTATTGTTTTTGTAAGTTTTAATTCGGTAGGAAGCTGTGAATATTCCCAGGCGCCCACAACCAAGTCTTTGACGCCATATATCGTATCGTCAATCGCATCGTTAAGCCCATCATTAACTCCATCGATGAAATCAATTGCTGCCTTACCGGCATTGATAACACTTTCACCAACTTCTTCGAGCTGTTTTGCTTGTTCAAGCTGCACCACATATTGTAACTGTGCAGGCTCAAGGTTCTCATACCCGATCTTCTTGGCAATTTCTAAGTATTCATCCGGATCCGTCACTCCGTCAGCTAGCTTCTTCTTCAGCTCTTTGATTTCTCGCTCTTTAGCTTCCTCTTTCTTAATCGTCAAATAAGCCTCTGTACGCTTCTCAATATCACCTTTTTTCTTATGTATATCACTCTCACGGTACGCCTTGGCGTTGTAGTGAATGGGCGTAGCGTTTTTGCCTTTGCCCGTTGCTTCTTGGAGCTTTTGGAAATCTGACTTGATGAATTGTTCATTTGGTTCTGACAGAGCATATTCTGTCAGTAAATCTACGTCTAGGTCACCTAGTTTTTCAATTGTATTTTTACGTTTGTCATTGGCATCTGCAAGCTCATCCTTGAAGGTTTCTGTTGAAAACAAGTCGAGCGGAAGGATGTCGTCAATGTCGTTTAGGATATCTTTCATGGCTTTTTTCTGTTCAGACATGATTGATTTTGATTTTTTATGGGCGTTAGCCAGTTCATGTTCTAAAAAAGATTCTTCAATATAAGCATCAGAGAGGCCTTTGTCCTCGACAGCTCCGGCAATGCTGTTAAAAAATGCGATCTTCATGTCAATGTAGTCGATCCATTGATCAGTGACATTAACATGATCGTGATAGAATGCTTTAATGTTATTAGCGCCTTTACCAGAGAATTCGCTGTCATCCAGTTCAGCGACGCTTTGTAAAGCTTTTCTCAAGTTGACCATTTGCGTCCTTAGTTCTTTATATTCTTTGGCGCGGTCTGTAGCTTCAGACAAAAGTGTTTTAGCTTCCAAGACTTTCATAATCATACCCTCTCATTTAATCGTATAACAAAATATTACCATGGAAGAAAGAAGAAACGAACTTAAAATTATCTTGATTAATCATATCAAAAGATATAGACGAAAAAGTTTGCGGTTTATTTGCGGGTGTAACACTTTCTCAAAAAGTTGGAATATTACATAGAAGGCATAAGGAGGGGGTCCTGTGAATCCGTTTTACATTTGCATATGCTATAATCGATTCAAATCCCAAAAGGGAGGTTATGAATGGTACTCTTCCGCCATACTCGCTGCAGTCACCATACCGCCCTCTTAATAATTGAACACAGCGTATTCCAATACCATAATGCTCTAGCTTAAAAGGCCGAGTTCAATTTCTCGGCCCCACCTAACTCAGTTTCTTATTAGTATCAACATTAATTCTTAGCTTCAATCCTCTTATGATTCTATTTCTCATACATAATGAGACTCTTTTTATAGTGATAGAGTAGGTCTTACAATTAATTCACTTACATCGATCTCTACTGGCTGCGAGATTGCATAAAAAATTGCATGTGCAATAGCAGAAGCAGGAAGCGCTTGTCTTCGGTATTCGATCATAGCCTCACTCGCCTGTTTATCGGTAATATGATCGGCTAGTTCTGATTCCGTTACGCCCGGTGCAATTACAGTTGTTCGAATATTATTAGTTGCTTCCTGTCGTAAGCCTTCTGTGATGGCACGGACGGCATACTTGGTTGCGCAATAAACTGCTGCAGTGGGGGTAACCTCATATGCGCCTATGGAAGCTATATTGACGATATGTCCGCTATTCTGCTCTTTCATTATAGGCAAAACTGCTCCAATACCATGCAGGACTCCACGGATATTTACATCGATCATACGATTCCATTCAGCGATTTTCAGAGATTCCAATTTAGATAATGGCATTACACCCGCATTATTTACAATGACATCGATTTTTCCGTATGCTTCTATAATTTCTTGGACGATATGCTGCATTTGTTCAAAGTCTGTGACATCCAGTTGCTTATAATCTGCACTATATCCTTTTTGGAGAAGAGTGGATACGAGTGTTTCTAACTTATCTGTTCTCCGCGCTGCTGCTATTACCGTAGCTCCATTTCCAGCTAATAAATCAACAGTTGCTGCTCCAATACCGCTGCTTCCACCAGTGACAAGAACAACTTTATTCTTTATACTCATCTTTGTATCATCCTCTTTTAAGTAATTTTTCTTTAAGGAATCTTTAGCTTCTTTCACGATGCAGTACCATCCCTGCGTGATATAGAATTCCGTTTATAAAATCTCCATCAGCTGTGAATCCTGTATCATCTTGATATTCAATGTGGTCACCTGTAATTTGGTAATTGCCTATATATGCACATTCGACATTGCCGCGAGCTTCAACATAGCGTCCATCGGACAGTAGTTCATGCCTGATATACCGATCTTTGGTAACCCAAAGTCCAGCATAAGAATGAGTGGTTTTTTTCATACATCATCAACTCCTTTCCTGTTCTACTATTAGTATCAGGGAAAGATAGCATAGAGTGGTAGCCGGTATCTCTTTAATTCTTGCCTTATCCTCCAAGAGTCGATAAGCCTTATAAAAGGAGGGATTTCATGTCTCTGGAAGAACAATTGCAATCGAAAGAAGAGGAGCTTACTAATCTTGTGTCATCCTTTGCAGCCAAGGAGGGTACGAACGTAACGTCAATCTCTGGGTTGGAATTTATTCGATCTGCCAAGCCGCTGGTGCCTGTACATACTATGCATGAACCTGCTTTGTGTATTGTTCTGCAAGGAAGAAAAGTGATTTCTATAATTGGAGAAGACTTCTTTTACGGAAAAGGGGAATACTTAGTCGTGGCAGTCGATCTGCCAGTTATCGGGGAAATTTTAAAAGCAAGTGAGATGGAACCTTATTTATGTCTTCGATTGAATTTTAACTTAATGCAAATTGCAGAGGTCTCAAAAGAGTATAAGCAACATAGCACTAATCATAATGTTACAGGGCGAGGAATATTTGTTGATCAGACAGATGAGGTCATTCTGGATGCACTTATCCGACTCGTGAAACTACTTCATACCCCTGAAGATACAGAAATACTTGCACCTTTAATCATTAAGGAAATTCTATACCGCATTATGCAGGGAAAGCATGGTCACACAGTAAAAAGCCTTGTTGCCAAGGGGAGTAAATTATCTGAAGTGGCTGTTGCTCTGGATTATTTAAGAAATCATTTTTCTCAGGAAATAAAGATAGATGCACTAGCTAAAAAAGTAAACCTTAGCCCATCAGCTTTATATCATCATTTTAAACAAGTTACAATGATGACTCCGATCCAATACCAGAGAGCTTTACGTCTTCATGAAGCAAGGCGGTTGATTTTCGGGAAAGATATGAGGGTTGCTGATGCTGCTTTTCAAGTTGGCTATGAAAGTCCTTCTTATTTTAATAGAGAGTATAGAAAGATGTTTGGCAAGCCTCCAGGGAAAGATCGTAAAGAGAATCTGAATTTATATAATGTGTAGTTCAAATCAAGAAGTCGCATACAGATGCGACTTCAGTATAAACAATATGTAGGTGAACAAGATTCGCTTATCTTTCTTAAAAATAAGAAAAAGCCGTTAGAAACGGCTAAAGGGAATCATAACTAATGTTGTTTATCGAATCAAACAAGGAATTCATGAGTAGGTGCTAGAGTTACATTCCGGGATGCTTCCTTCATTTCGCCATTAGACATAGATCCGAAAAAGGCAAGTCCAATTAAAACGGCGGATAAACTGATAAACAATTTAGATTTCATACATGCATTCCCCTTTCGATATTTGCTTTTGAGCATATACCATCTTCTTGAAACAGATGATGCTATCCTCTATTTTTCCATTATAATCGAAAAGGTTGCCTCCTAACAATGCCAGATCTTCCAGATAAGGGTATCCTTTGCCGTTCTCTAAACGAGAGAAAATGTTGAGGAGTTTAGGTGTATCGCCATTTCTTATATAAAGAACGTCTAATGCTTCAAATAAGTTCATAAAAAGTTCGTCTTTAAAATCTACAGCACTTCTAATTCCTTTGCGGAAGCAATCCATTGCTTGTTCTTTTTTGCCTTGTTTAAAATAAATCAATGCTAGGTCATGATAAGCTTGCGGAAGTACGTCAGAGTTAATTTTTCTGTATTGAACCAAGGCTTGTTCGATGTAACGAGCAGCCTTATTTAAGTTGTCCATTTTGTGATAGCAATTGCCGAGATTGAAAAATGCGGTGGCATAGATGTGAGTATTTTTACTTTTAAGCAGCTCAGCTCCTTTTAAAGCTTCTTGAAGGTGGGGGAGAGCTTTTTCATGGTTTTCAAGGTCATCGTAGTTACCGGCTATGACAAAATGGCACTGTATACGCCGAACAGAATAAAGTTCATGTTTTTTATAGATATTGTATGAAAGCTCGGCGTAGTGCATTGAGATATGAGTCATTTTCATATGATAATAGACTTCGGATAATTTAAAATAAAACTCAGCTTTTTCAATCTTGTCGGAGATCGTTGGAATTTTGCGTTCAGCTTTTTTGTAATATGTAATGGCCTTTGTGTATTCACCGTTTCTAAACTCATACATCCCGCGGAAGAAGTTATAATAATATGCCCGCATATTGTCTAGTTTTTTCTTATGTCCTTCGATTTTCTTTAAATATTCTGAAAGTTCCATTCGATTTTCATCAGATGGCAGCGTATACTCCAGCATGATTTTATGTCGAAAGGCCATTAGTTGATAATAAATAAGCAAGTCTTGATCTTCTTCCATAACCTCTATATCACGTTCGATTTCAGCTTTTAACATTTCAGCATCAGTTACGTTGAATTTTTGAATATGCCTATGCCATTCATTAATCTTCATTCCCACTTCAGCTGATGTGATTGATATCAAGATATTCACCCTTCCCTTAACTCTACTAGTAATGTAAATATTAACAAGTTTTCCTTCGCGGAAAAAGGCAATAGGGCACCGCAATTTAAATTTTCGGTGAGACCGCAATAACTTTTTGGTTCTCATGGAAAATCTCTCAATGGGGATGTAAGTGTTTTTGCTAATTAGCTCATTAAAAAAGCACTTAGTAGCTGAAGACAGTGCTTCTAATGGTGGTTTCGGAATAGCTTAGAGTTTGAATCTTTTCTTCATGTGATAAATGGTTAATTTTAAAACTTGTTGAATCGGGATGCAAATAGTGACAAGTCAAAGTTATATAAGAAAGTTTTAAGGAGATTAGAATATTCTAATCTCCTTAAGCATCGCCATTTTTTTTGCAATTAGCATAAAATCTTTTTCACTTATCTCAAAATGTCCAAATCGAAAAGAATACCCCCAACGCTGCTCGTCTTTAATGAAAGAAAGCTTTGGGATTAATGGGCGAATCGGTGTTTCTGTGCAATGAATAAAACTTATTTTTCTCCGGAAAGGTTTGAAGTCATTTCCCATTTCAAACTGAAAAATATGATTATCTACTACTTTGCCTAAAGCAGTAAATTTTTGATGTGGTGTGCTTTCCTTAAAATTCATCTTGGAGGAGTAATAAATAATCCAATCACCAGTATTCATCTTTTTTAAAGGTGCCTCTTTGCCATGACAAAGTTGAGCAAAACCACCTTGGACAGCTCTCATTACATGATCTCGAGAAGCAACCCCAATCCAGTATCTTTTATCTTGCACTAAGTCAACACCCACAATTATCAGGTATGTTATTGCCTTGATCTGAGTTTGTGATAGGAAAGTTCATTTCTTTCCATGCTGCAATACCACCGGTCAATTCTTTGACTTTATATCCATGTTCTAATAAAAACTTAGCAACTTTGGCAGCTGTATTGCACCAGACATCCCAACAGTAAACAATAATTTCTTTATCCTTTGGTATTTCATTTAAACGAGACTGCAGTTCTTGTTCAGGAATAACATTAGCATCCTTAATTGTGACGCTCCTTACATGAGTTGGACCGTTTCTGACATCGATTAAGAAGTATTTCTCGGGACTCATTTGCTTCGCTTTTACATAATCCATAGGGCTTATCGTTGCTTCGAGACGTGCATTAAAATAATCGAGAGCATGCATATTATGAAACCTCCTGCTTTTTATAGTGACTTCCAAATCTTAATAAGAAAGTCTTTAAATAATTGTCTTTCTTGTTGATTTAAAGGATCTAATACTTCTAATTCCGTCTTCGTTAAAAACTCCCAACGAGAATCCAATACATCGTTACCCTTTTCCGTAATTTTAAGGCTATAGGATCTTCTGTCATTAGGATTTTTTGTTCTCTCAACAAATCCTAAAGTTTCGAGATGGTCGATATGACCTACCATAGTAGTCCGATCTATTTGCAGATTGTCAGAAATATCTTTTTGCGATGAGTAAGGGTTTCCTTTGATAAACAATAGAACTCCGTATTGTCTAGCATTAATCTCATATGGATTAAGCCCTTCAGCAAATTTACTTTCCAGTCGTTGAAGAACTTTTCCGAGTAAAAAACCAT
>NZ_JAVAXX010000251.1:0-9238 GCF_042709275.1 Bacillus sp. LR_5
TACCCGCTAAGCTCTTTAGCGGGTTTTTAATTTGAGAAAAGGGGCTGAAAGCAGGTTTGAAATCAAGAACAATCTGGACCATTATTTTAGGGGCGCTGTTGGTTTGCTGTATTGCTGTTGCATATACGCTGACGAAATCCCAAGCCGGCGCATCGTCATCCGGTGAGTCTATTGCGACTATCGGGGGCAAGAGTGTGACAAGAGAAGAATGGCTGAAAGAAATGGAAGATCAGTATGGTAAGTCAACGCTTGAAGATATGATCAATGTCCGAGTTGTTGAGCAGCTGGCTAAAAAGAACAACCTTAAAATATCCAAAAGCGAAGTTGATCGTGAGTTTTTGCTGATTAAAGCGGTCAATAATTCCTTTTACGAAGATGAACATACGACGGAGAAAGAGTGGAAAGACCAAATTCGTTATAATATCCTCCTTGAGGAATTGTTAACAAGGGATATCGATATCTCAAACAAAGAATTGGAATCATTCTATAATAAAAATAAGGAACTATATCAGTTTGATGATTCGTATCGAATTCGGCACATTGTTGTAAAAGATGAAGAAGAAGCGAGAGAAGTCCTGAAAGAACTGAAAGGCGGATCAAGCTTTGAAGCTGTCGCTGCCGAAAGATCCACTGACAGATATACATCACCATACGGCGGAGATTTAGGTTTTGTCACAGAGGCATCAGACAACATTCCATCAGCATACATTGAAGAGGCGAAAACACTCAAAGAGGATGAATGGTCTCAGGAACCAATAAAGGTCAGCAACGGATATGCCATTATCCAGCTGAAAGAAAAACTAAAGGCAAGAACGTTCTCATTTGATGAAGTAAAGGACCAGATCAGACGGCAAATCGCAATGGATCAGCTAGGCGATAAAGCGACAGTTAAGACACTTTGGAAAGAAGCCGATGTATCTTGGTTTTATGGGGAAAAAAGTACTAAGTGATTGACAAAAAATTTTGAAATTGATAGATTATATACATAATACCAATACAAATAGTCGGAAATTGAGGTGTCGAGAATGGTACGTGTAGCAAACTCCATTACTGAATTAATTGGGAATACGCCAATCGTTAAATTAAATCGCCTTGCAGATGAAAACAGTGCGGATGTATATCTAAAACTTGAATACATGAACCCTGGAAGCAGTGTAAAAGACCGTATCGGTTTAGCCATGATTGAAGCGGCTGAAAAAGAAGGAAAATTAAAAGCCGGTGATACGATCATTGAACCGACAAGCGGAAATACAGGAATCGGGCTTGCAATGGTTGCTGCTGCTAAAGGATTAAAAGCCATTTTGGTTATGCCTGATACAATGAGCATGGAGCGCCGCAACCTTCTTCGCGCATACGGTGCTGAGCTTGTGCTGACTCCTGGTGCGGAAGGCATGAAAGGCGCCATTAAGAAAGCTGAAGAGCTTGCTGAAAAGCACGGATACTTTGTGCCGCAGCAGTTTAACAACCCTTCTAACCCAGAAATTCACCGCCAAACAACGGGTAAAGAAATCGTTGAGCAATTCGGTGATGACCCGCTTGACGCATTTGTAGCCGGAATCGGAACGGGCGGAACGATTACGGGAGCGGGCGAAGTGCTGAAGGAAGCATACCCTTCCATCAAGATTTACGCTGTTGAACCGTCAGATTCCCCAGTGCTTTCAGGAGGAAAACCAGGCCCCCACAAAATTCAGGGAATCGGAGCTGGATTCGTGCCGGACATCTTAAACACTGAAGTATATGATGAAATCTTCCCTGTGAAGAATGAAGAAGCATTCGAATATGCCCGCAGAGCTGCACGTGAAGAAGGAATTCTCGGAGGCATCTCATCAGGTGCGGCAATTTATGCTGCTCTTCAAGTAGCGAAAAAACTCGGAAAAGGCAAAAAAGTATTGGCCATCATTCCAAGTAACGGCGAACGTTATCTAAGCACGCCGCTGTATCAATTCGATTAAAAAAAGCCAAAACTCCCGGTCCGCCGGGAGTTTTTTTATATTTCGTGCATCAAATATGCCATGTCTGCGACGAATGTTATTCTTGGAAGAGAAATTCACTTTTTTCACTAACAACATTGCTTTACAATTAAAAACAAGTAAAAAAGAAAATAGAGGAATGATACAAATGGCACAACGCAGACCGGCAGGCAAAAAAGTACCTTTTCAAAAAGACTCATTCTTACAACAATTTGAGAAACTTGCGCAATCCCGAAAACATCATGTACTTCTCGAAAGTGCAAGAGGCGGCAGATATAGTATAGCCGGTCTTGATCCAATTGCGACTGTGAAAGGAAAAGACGGAATAACTACAATTAAGCATGGTGATGAGATGCTGTTTAAAGAAGGTGATCCATTACGGGCCTTCCACAGCTGGTTTAAAACGCTGGAAACAGAAACGAATCATGAGTTCCCTAACTTTCAAGGCGGGGCAATCGGGTTTCTCAGCTATGATTACGCACGGTACATTGAAAATTTTAAAATGCTCTCGTTAGATGATCTAGAAACACCAGATATTTATTTTCTTGTTTTTGATGATATAGCAGTTTATGACCATCAAGAAGAGTCTCTATGGCTGATTACTCATGTTAATGGTTCTGATCAGGAAACAGCGGATGTGAAGCTATCTGAGTTAGAGCAGATGTGGTTGACTGAGCTTCCCGCTGTCTCTTCGCGAGAGATGAACCCTGAAACAGATGGTTCCTTCGCGGCGCCATTTACCGAGGATGGGTTCTCACAAGCTGTAGAGAAAATCAAACAATACATTGCCAGCGGAGATGTGTTTCAAGTCAATCTATCAATAAGGCAGTCACAGTCACTGTCTGTCCACCCATATCAAATTTACAAAACCTTGAGAGAAGTAAATCCTTCTCCTTATATGGCGTATTTAGAAACACCTGATTTCCAAATCATTTGCGGATCGCCTGAACTGCTTGTCAGCAAAAAGGGCAAGCTATTAGAGACAAGACCGATTGCGGGCACCCGTTCCAGAGGGAAAACAAATGAAGAAGACGAGGCGCTTGCAAACGAATTGATACACAATGAAAAAGAACGCGCGGAACATGTCATGCTGGTTGATCTTGAGCGAAATGATCTGGGAAGAGTATCACGGTACGGGTCTGTGCGCGTAAATGAATTCATGGCAATTGAAAAATACTCGCATGTGATGCACATTGTGTCTAATGTCCAAGGTGAACTGCAGGATGGGTATGATGCTGTAGATATTATTCATGCTGTGTTTCCCGGAGGAACCATTACTGGTGCACCGAAAGTAAGAACGATGGAAATTATAGAAGAACTTGAGCCGACACGCCGAGGGCTTTATACTGGATCTATAGGATGGTTTGGATATAATCACGATCTGCAGTTTAATATCGTCATTCGAACCATTTATGCAACCGGAGGGCAGGCATTTATGCAGTCCGGCGCAGGAGTTGTGATTGATTCTGTTCCGAAGCACGAATACAAGGAATCATTCAAAAAAGCTTTTGCGATGCAAAGAGCATTAGAGCTGAGCAAAGAAGAGACAAAAATTAGATGAGGTGAGCGGAGAAATGATTTTAATGATTGATAACTACGATTCATTCACGTACAACTTGGTACAGTATTTGGGCGAGCTTGGGGAAGAGCTGGTTGTGAAACGCAATGATAGCATCACAATCGAAGAAATTGAAGAACTGTCTCCGGACTTTCTGATGATATCTCCCGGACCGTGCAGCCCTGATGAGGCGGGAATCAGCCTCGAAGCAATTAAACATTTCGCAGGGAAAATTCCTATTTTCGGTGTATGTCTCGGACATCAGTCCATCGCACAAGTGTTCGGTGGCGACGTTGTTAGGGCAGAACGGCTTATGCACGGGAAAACCTCGGATATCGAGCATGACGGCAAAACCATTTTTGAAGGGTTGAAAAACCCCCTTGTTGCGACGCGATACCACTCGCTGATCGTAAAACCTGAGACGCTGCCAAACTGTTTTACAGTAACAGCACAAACGAAAGAAGGAGAAATCATGGCTATTCGCCACAATGACCTCCCGATAGAGGGCGTGCAATTTCACCCAGAGTCTATTATGACCTCCTTTGGGAAAGAAATGCTCAGAAATTTTATTGAGACATATCGCAAGGAAGTTATTGCGTGATGATATATGTGAACGGCCGGTATATGGAGGAGAAAGATGCAGTTCTTTCTCCTTTTGACCATGGGTTTTTATATGGGATCGGTGTATTCGAAACCTTCAGGCTCTACGAAGGCTGCCCGTTTTTGCTTGATTGGCATATAGAAAGGCTTGAACGCGCGCTTAAGGATCTGCAAATCGAATATACTGTTTCAAAGCATGAGATCCTTGAGATGCTGGACAAGCTGCTTAAGCTAAATGATATCAAGGATGGCAATGCCCGCGTCAGACTGAACATATCAGCGGGGATCAGCGATAAAGGCTTTGTCGCCCAGACGTATGATAAGCCGACCGTTTTATGCTTTGTGAATCAGCTGAAACCAGAAAGCCTTCCTTTGCAAAAAGAAGGGAAGGTTTTATCGATACGGAGAAACACTCCTGAGGGATCGTTCCGGTTAAAATCTCATCATTATCTAAATAATATGTATGCGAAACGGGAAATTGGAAATGATCCACGTGTCGAGGGAATTTTCCTAACGGAGGATGGAGCTGTTGCAGAGGGTATCATATCTAATGTCTTCTGGAGAAAAGGTCGCTGTATCTATACGCCATCGCTTGATACTGGTATTCTGGACGGCGTCACGAGACGTTTTATCATAGAAAATGCAAAGAATATCGGCCTGGAGCTCAAAACGGGCCGATATGAGCCAGAAGCTCTCTTGACAGCTGACGAAGCGTGGATGACGAACTCGGTTCTTGAAATCATCCCGTTTACTAAAATAGAAGAAGTAAACTATGGAAGCCAAAGCGGAGAAGCAACCTCCGCTCTTCAATTGTTATACAAAAAAGAAATAAAGAACATGATTCATGAAAAGGGAGGAAGAGCATGGCGCAGCACACAATAGATCAAACACAAGTAATCCACACTAAGCCCAGCGCTTTATCATATAAAGAGAAGACGCTGGTGATGGGAATTTTAAACGTAACGCCTGACTCTTTCTCGGACGGCGGAAAATATGACAGCTTAGACAAGGCGCTGCTGCACGCGGAAGAGATGATCAATGATGGTGCCCATATCATTGATATCGGAGGGGAATCGACAAGGCCTGGCGCTGAGTGCGTATCTGAGGATGAGGAGATGTCCAGAGTCATTCCGGTGATTGAGCGGATTACGAAAGAGCTTGGTGTTCCTATTTCTGTAGATACGTACAAGGCTTCTGTCGCAGATGAAGCAGTGAAAGCCGGCGCATCCATTATCAATGATATTTGGGGTGCTAAACATGATCCGAAGATGGCTTCCGTTGCAGCTGAACATAATGTTCCAATTGTTCTCATGCATAACCGCCCTGAAAGAAACTACAATGACTTATTGCCGGATATGCTGTCGGACTTAATGGAGAGTGTAAAAATTGCTGTTGATGCCGGAGTAGACGAGAAGAACATTATTCTTGATCCCGGTATCGGTTTCGCGAAAACCTATCACGATAACTTGGCAGTGATGAACAAACTAGAGATTTTCAGCGGGCTGGGATATCCGGTTCTTCTGGCAACCTCCCGAAAAAGATTCATCGGACGTGTTCTGGATCTTCCGCCTGAGGAGCGGGCTGAGGGCACAGGCGCGACTGTGTGTCTCGGCATTCAAAAAGGCTGTGACATTGTCAGGGTCCATGATGTAAAACAAATTGCCAGAATGGCGAAAATGATGGACGCGATGCTGAATAAGGGAGGGGTGCACCATGGATAAAGTTTATGTAGAAGGTATGGAGTTTTACGGATATCACGGTGTGTTCAAAGAAGAAAACAAACTTGGCCAGCGGTTTAAAGTCGATTTAACCGCTGAGCTGGATTTAAGCAAAGCTGGACAAACAGACGACCTTGAGCAAACGATCAACTATGCTGAACTCTATCACGTATGTAAAGATATCGTGGAAGGGGAGCCTGTAAAATTGGTGGAAACGCTGGCAGAACGTATTGCTGGCACTGTTCTCGAAAAATTTCAGCCTGTTCAGCAATGTACGGTGAAAGTGATTAAGCCAGACCCGCCAATTCCCGGACACTATAAATCAGTAGCCATTGAAATTACGAGAAAAAAGTCATGAACAACATAGCTTATATTGCACTTGGATCTAATATTGGAGATAGAGAAACGTATTTAAGGCAAGCAGTGGCTTTACTGCATCAGCATGCTGCGGTGACAGTCACTAAAGTGTCGTCTATTTATGAAACTGACCCGGTCGGATACGAAGATCAAGCTCAATTTTTGAATATGGCTGTTGAAATCAAGACATCACTGAACCCTTTTCAACTCCTTGAACTGACGCAGCAGATAGAAAATGAATTAGGCAGAACAAGGGAAGTAAGATGGGGGCCGCGGACGGCAGACCTTGACATTTTGTTATTTAATCGTGAAAATATTGAAACAGAGCAACTAATTGTTCCGCATCCGAGAATGTATGAGCGTTTGTTTGTCCTTGCGCCGCTTGCGGAAATTTGCCAGCAGGTTGAAAAAGAGGCTACAAGCGCCGAAACAGACCAAGAAGGTGTAAGAGTATGGAAGCAGAAATCTGGGGTAGACGAATTCGTGCATTCAGAAAGCTGAAAGGTTATACTCAAGAAGGATTTGCAAAAGCATTAGGTATATCAGTTTCTATTCTCGGCGAAATTGAACGCGGAAACCGATTGCCGTCAGCTGCCATCATTCAAGATGCAGCAGATGTTTTAAATATAAGTGCGGACGAATTGGCGCCGCCAGAAAAATAGAACAAATGAAAGGAGGAGAAAAATTGTTCAAAATCGGAGATATTCAATTGAAAAACCGGGTTGTGCTCGCACCTATGGCTGGTGTCTGCAACTCTGCGTTCAGATTGACTGTAAAGGAATTCGGAGCCGGATTGGTATGTGCTGAAATGGTCAGTGACAAAGCGATCCTTTACAACAATGCAAGAACAATGGGTATGCTTTATATTGATGAACGTGAGAAACCACTGAGCCTTCAAATTTTCGGAGGAAAAAAGGAAACCCTTGTGGAAGCGGCGAAGTTTGTAGACCAAAACACAACTGCTGATATCATTGATATTAACATGGGATGTCCCGTGCCGAAGATTACAAAATGCGATGCGGGAGCCAAATGGCTTCTCGATCCTGATAAGATTTACGAAATGGTTTCTGCAGTAGTGGATGCTGTTAATAAACCAGTTACAGTGAAAATGAGAATGGGCTGGGATGAAGACCACATTTTCGCAGTGAAAAATGCACAGGCTGTAGAACGTGCGGGCGGTAAAGCAGTTGCGCTTCACGGCCGTACGAGAGTGCAGATGTACGAAGGAACGGCAAACTGGGATATCATCAAAGAAGTAAAACAATCAGTATCGATTCCGGTTATCGGAAACGGCGATGTTAAGACACCGCAGGATGCTAAGCGTATGCTCGATGAGACAGGAGTAGACGGGGTCATGATCGGACGCGCTGCATTGGGCAACCCGTGGATGATTTACCGTACGGTTCAGTATCTTGAAACAGGTGAATTAAAAAAAGAGCCGCAAGTACGCGAAAAAATGGCCGTATGCAAACTGCATCTTGACCGCCTGATTGACTTAAAAGGTGAAAACGTAGCGGTAAGAGAAATGAGAAAGCACGCTGCATGGTATCTGAAAGGCGTGAAAGGCAATGCGAACGTTCGTAATGAAATCAATCATTGCGAGACGAGAGAAGAGTTTGTACAGCTTTTAGATGCATTTACGGTTGAAGTTGAGGCAAAAGAGCTTCAAAATGCAAAAGTAGGATAATACTCACCTCTATTTGCTGCTCACTGCTAGTTTTACGCTGGCAGTTTTTCTGCTTTTTTCATGAAACAATATCTGTAATGGAGTGATAACAATGAGTCAAGAAGAGCATAACCATGAAGAATTGAATGATCAGCTGCAAGTCAGACGCGATAAAATGAATCAGCTGAGAGATAACGGCATCGATCCATTCGGCGCACGTTTTGAAAGAACTCATCAGTCTCAAGAAGTTATTTCGGCATATCAAGATCTAACCAAAGAAGAGTTAGAAGAAAAAGCGATTGAAGTTACAATCGCAGGCCGCATGATGACAAAACGCGGCAAAGGAAAAGCCGGCTTTGCCCATCTTCAGGATTTAGAAGGCCAAATCCAAATCTACGTAAGAAAAGACAGTGTCGGTGACGACCAATATGAAATCTTCAAGTCTTCTGACCTCGGTGATCTTATCGGCGTAACCGGAAAAGTCTTCAAAACAAATGTAGGCGAATTGTCTGTTAAAGCAACTTCCTTTGAATTGCTGACAAAAGCGCTTCGTCCGCTTCCTGACAAATACCATGGTTTAAAAGACGTTGAGCAGCGCTACCGTCAGCGCTACCTGGATCTTATCGTAAACCCAGACAGCAAACATACGTTTATTACACGAAGCAAGATCATTCAAGCTATGAGAAGATACCTTGATGATCATGGATACTTAGAAGTAGAAACACCTACAATGCACAGCATTCCTGGGGGAGCTTCTGCACGTCCGTTTATCACTCACCACAACGCGTTAGACATTCCACTCTATATGCGTATTGCTATCGAACTGCACCTAAAACGTCTAATTGTCGGCGGTTTAGAAAAAGTATATGAAATCGGCCGTGTTTTCCGTAACGAAGGTGTCTCTACACGCCATAACCCTGAATTTACAATGATTGAGTTATATGAAGCATATGCGGACTATAAAGATATCATGAGCTTAACTGAAAACCTTGTCGCTCATATCGCCCAAGAAGTGCTTGGCACAACTACGATTCAATACGGGGAAGAGCAAATCGACCTTAAACCGGAGTGGAAAAGAATCCATATGGTTGACGCAGTCAAAGAAGCGACTGGCGTTGATTTCTGGGAAGAGGTTACTGTTGAGCAGGCGCGTGAATATGCAAAAGAACATGGTGTAGAAATTAAAGATTCTATGACAGTAGGGCATATCATCAACGAATTCTTCGAACAAAAAATTGAAGAAACGCTTATTCAGCCAACGTTTATTTACGGGCATCCTGTAGAAATTTCTCCTCTTGCTAAGAAAAACCCTGAGGACCCGCGTTTTACAGACCGTTTTGAGCTGTTTATCGTTGGCCGTGAACATGCC
>NZ_JAVAXX010000252.1:0-9226 GCF_042709275.1 Bacillus sp. LR_5
TACAGGTCTATTCGGTCTATGGGGATAAGATTCTCCAAAAGGGCATAGTCATTCTACTATGCCCTTTTTAGTAAATTACAATTTTTAACTAAAATCTACCTCTTGGTTATACATACACAATCGTTTTTCATTTGAATCATATGTATAGGGGATGGTATTTTGTTTATAGAGCAGATGTTTCCATTTATTAATGAAAGTGTAAGAGTTCACCAGCTCCCTGAGGGCGGCGTGTTAGAAATCGACTACTTGCGCGATAATGTCTCCATTTCTGACTTTGAGTATTTGGATCTTAACAAAACGGCTTACGAGCTCTGCATGCGAATGGATGGGCAAAAAACGGCTGAACAGATTTTAGCGGAACAATGCGCCGTGTACGATGAATCACCGGAAGACCATAAGGATTGGTATTACGACATGCTCAACATGCTCCTGAACAAGCAGGTCATCCAGCTTGAAAATCGGTCCAGCCGTCATGCGATCACCACGAGCGGAAGCAACGAATTTCCGATGCCGCTGCACGCCACCTTTGAGCTGACGCACCGCTGTAATTTGAAATGCGCCCACTGTTATTTGGAAAGCTCGCCGGAAGCGCTCGGCACCGTGTCGATTGAGCAATTCAAGAAAACGGCTGATATGCTGTTTGACAACGGTGTATTGACATGCGAAATCACGGGCGGAGAAATTTTTGTCCATCCGAACGCCAATGAGATTCTTGACTATGTGTGCAAAAAGTTCAAAAAGGTCGCTGTCTTAACAAACGGAACACTCATGCGAAAAGAGAGCCTGGAGCTTTTGAAAGCTTACAAACAAAAAATCATTGTCGGCATCTCTCTCGATAGTGTGAATTCCGAGATCCATGACTCCTTTAGAGGGAGAAAAGGCTCTTTTGCCCAAACTTGTAAAACGATAAAATTGTTGAGTGACCACGGTATATTTGTCAGAGTCGCCATGTCCGTTTTCGAAAAAAACATGTGGGAAATCCACGATATGGCCCAAAAGGTTCGGGATCTCGGGGCAAAGGCGTTTTCTTACAATTGGGTTGATGATTTCGGAAGAGGCAGAGATATTGTCCACCCCACAAAAGACGCCGAGCAGCACCGCAAATTTATGGAGTACGAGCAAAATATCATTGATGAGTTTAAAGATCTGATTCCGATTATTCCTTATGAGAGAAAACGCGCGGCAAATTGCGGCGCTGGCTGGAAGTCCATTGTGATCAGCCCGTTCGGAGAAGTACGTCCGTGCGCGCTCTTTCCGAAGGAGTTTTCATTGGGAAATATCTTTCATGATTCATATGAAAGCATCTTTAACTCCCCTCTCGTCCATAAACTGTGGCAAGCGCAGGCGCCGCGGTTCAGCGAGCATTGCATGAAAGACAAATGCCCGTTCAGCGGCTATTGCGGAGGCTGTTACTTAAAAGGGCTGAACTCTAACAAATATCACCGGAAAAACATTTGCTCTTGGGCGAAAAATGAACAATTAGAAGACGTGGTCCAGCTTATTTAGGAGGGAAACGATTTGTCACCAGCACAAAGAAGAATTTTACTGTATATCCTTTCATTTATCTTTGTCATCGGCGCAGTCGTCTATTTTGTCAAAAGCGATTATCTGTTTACGCTGATTTTCATTGCCATTGCCATTCTTTTCGGGATGCGCGCGCGGAAGGTTGACTCGCGATGAGCATTTTGGATATACACGATGTATCCGTTTGGTATGAACGGGACAACGTCATCTTAGAGCACGTGGACTTACACTTAGAAAAAGGCGCCGTTTACGGATTGCTTGGGGTAAACGGTGCCGGAAAAACAACACTGATCAATACGCTGACAGGAGTGAACCGCAATTACAGCGGGGGCTTTACGCTGTGCGGCATTGAAGCGGAGGCCGGCATGCCGCAGAAAACATCAGATCAACTGAAGACTTACCGTTACTTCGCCGCAGATTATCCGCTGCTGTTTACAGAAATTACGGCGAAGGACTATGTGTCTTTCGTCCATTCGCTTTATCAAAAGGATTTTTCAGAGCAGCAGTTTGCCAGTTTGGCTGAGGCCTTTCATTTTTCAAAATACATCAACAGGAGAATCTCGGAGCTGTCCTTGGGAAACAGGCAAAAGGTTGTGTTGATGACAGGGTTATTGCTGCGGGCTCCCCTGTTTATTTTGGATGAGCCGCTCGTCGGTTTGGATGTGGAATCAATAGAGGTCTTTTATCAGAAAATGCGGGAGTACTGTGAGGAAGGCGGAACCATTTTGTTTTCTTCCCATCTGCTCGATGTCGTGCAGAGATTTTGTGACTTTGCGGCCATTCTTCACAACAAACAGATCCAAAAGGTCATTCCGATTGGAGAGGAGACCGATCTGCGGCGGGAATTTTTTGAGGTGATCGGCCATGAATAACATATTCCCCATCATGTCTTTGCTGTTCAAACAGCTTTACAGCCGGCAAGGGAAAAAGGACGCTATCCGCATTGCTGCAGGGCTTGTGATTCTCACCGTGTTTGAAATCGGGCTGATCCGCCAGGCCGGCATTGACGAATCGGTGTTGGGAAAAACATATATCATACTCGCGCTTCTCTTGATGAACGCATATATGGTGTTTCTTTCCGTGACATCTCAATGGAAGGAATCCTATATGAAGCTGAGCTGCCTGCTGCCGATTTCTTCACGGAGCTTTTGGGTCGCCCAGAGTGTCGTTCTGTTTGTCGATACCTGTTTGAGAAGAACGTTATTCTTTTTTATTTTACCGCTGTTCTTATTTGGAAACGGAACGCTGTCAGGGGTGCAAACATTGTTTTGGCTTGGCAGATTTTCGTTTTTTACCGTTTACTCGATAATATTCGGAGTTATGCTAAGCAACCATTTCGTCAAAAAGAAGAACTCGATGTTTCTGCTGCATGCGGCGGTATTCGCCTTTGTATGCCTCAGTGCCGCTTTTATGCCGGCCGTCACGATCCCGCTATGCGCGGTTCACATGCTGTGGGCAGTGATCATTGACTTTCCGGTCTTTCTGCAGGCGCCTCCGCAGCAGAGCAAGATGCATTCTTTTATGCGGCGATCTGAATTTTCGTTTTACAAAAGAGAATGGAACCGATTTATTTCTTCTAAAGCGATGCTGTTAAATTACGTGGTGATGGCGGCGTTCAGCGGATTCTTTTCGTTCCAGATGATGAACACCGGCATCTTCAATCAGCAAGTGATTTATATTGTGATTTCCGCCCTTTTGCTAATTTGCTCGCCGATCGCCCTTTTGTACTCTATTGAAAAAAACGATCGCACGCTGCTCATCACGCTTCCAATTAAACGAAGAACGATGTTTTGGGCGAAATATCGCTTTTATTCAGGCCTATTGGCCGGCGGATTTCTCCTTGTCGCTATCATTGTGGGCTTCATCAGCGGCCGCCCGATTTCAGCCCTTACTTTTGTGCAGTGTATGGAATTGCTGCTGGCGGGCGCGTTTATCCGGTTAACCGCAGATGAAAAAAGGCCGTCCTTCGGCTGGCAGACGGAGCAGCAGCTCTGGAGCGGATTTTCAAAATACCGGTCTTATCTATTTTGTCTTCCCCTTTTCTTAGCCACTTTAGCCGGCATCGCTGTCTCCTTGGCGGTGATTCCAATTGCGGCGCTGATCATAGTTTATTACCTGCAAAAACAGGATGGTGGTTTCTTTGATACAAGCAAAAGAGAACGGCTTGGAAGTTAACCTGCTGAAGACTCATCAATTTTCAACAATCTCAATCGCCGCGAGCTTTCTGAAGCCGATCGAAAGCGCGGCGGAGCCTGAAGAAGAAACAATCTATTTTTACGGCGCGGCTGCACACCTGAAGCAGCAAATCATTGACGCTTTCGGTTACGCCGCCGGCAGCCGCTTTATGTATTCAGCGAATCTCTTTTTTGACCAGCAGCTAAAAACCTGCGGAACCCGTTTGATTCACCCGTCATTTAACAAGAATCTTCAAGTTGATGCCCTGATGAAGACATTTGCAGACATGACTTTTCCTTCTTCTCTTTCAGCAGATGCTGTTGAAAAGGCAAAGGATGAATTGCTGCTCAAAATCGAAAAGAAATTCGCTGACCCCTTCTCCTACTCGGCCGCCCGCTTGGCGGAGGAGGCATTCGGAAACCCGATGTACGGCACAGCCATGTTTGGCCGAAAAGACAGGATACAGGCAATCCATCCACAACGGTTTCTAAATGCAATGGATTTCATCGTTGATTTATTGTCCCAACAAAAACAGCTGAACATATTGGGACATGTACAAGCATGTGATATTCCGGGACATGCATCGCAAACGTCCGCCGTAACGGCCGGAAGATTCCTCGTGAACCGGCATGTTTTTGAAACAGAGACACGCAGCGCAACAGGTCCTTCCGTCTTGACTCTCGGATTTGACTGCGGGGAGTTGAAAGATGCCAGCGATTATATCAAAATCCAGCTGATAGACGGATTGCTCGGAAAGTACGGACATTCCGCTTTATTCAAGCATTTCCGCGAAAAGGATCTGGCAGTCTATCATGTCATCACCCGATACGACATCATGAACAATTTGCTGCTTGTTTCAATATGTACGGATCAGCTTCATGAGAAAGAGATTCCCCCGCGCGTTTTGGAAGCTGTCTCACATTTTTCAGCCGATGAGCGGGAACTAGAACAGGCAAAGCAATTTTTACGCAATGAAATGCTGCTGCAATTCGATTCTCCCGAAGGGCTTTTAGCCTATATGGGAATCCTGCGCCGCTTCTCCTGCACGAAAGAAGACTTGCTGGATGGCATCTCAGCGGTTACGTGCCGCGATGTATTGCCATTCATAGCGGCTATCAATTATATCGGAGCTCATGTAGTAAGGGGATGAAGAGATGGAAAAGAAAGCCTTTTTTCAACAACTGGATGAACGAACCGATATCAGATACACAGACAGCGGGCTGAAAATATTCAGATTGAAGTTCCCCCGCGCCCATTTGCGGCTGTGCAATGTGAAAATCGATTTTGGAAGCCGGGATATCCGCTTACAGGCAGAATCAGGTGACACGCTTCTCCCGTATGGCACAGCGCATTTTTTAGAGCATCTTCTCTTCTGGCATAATGGCCGCAATCTGTACAGTGATTTTTTTGCGCATGGCGCGCTTTTAAACGCGTTCACCACCTACACCGATACCAATTTCATGTTTACCTCATTGCCGGATCGGCTCAGACAGACGATCCCCATCCTGCTTGATGCGTTATGGAACAACTCATTTGACAAGAAGATGATCACTCAGGAAAAAGCTGTGATTACAAGCGAAATTCAAACAGCACACCTCAATCATCAGCTCTCTTACCATTATCAGCTGATCAGCATGCTTTCTCCCGCCTCACCTGCTGCCGTCTTCCCCGCAGGCAGAATCGAGGACATTAAGGCGCTGGACATCTGTGATTTACAAAAAGCCTACAATGCCGCCTATCAGCCCCAGCGGATGACGCTGTTTTTGATCGGAGGCTCAGAAGACACGGAAGCCCTTTTGCCTCCTCACCTCCGGCTGGAAAAGCGTCCAGATCATAAAGCAGAAAGAAAAATCATCTCCGTTTCCTCTCCACCAGCCCTCTCACAAAAGATGGTGCTTGGTAATGAGGAGCGGATGGAAGACACATGGACCGGATTACAGATCGGCGCAATTCCCGGAGAAAACAATCTGTTGACGTTAAAGCTTTATTGGGACATCGCGTCTCGTATTCTATTTCAATTAGATTCACCGTTTTTTCAAGAGATTCAGCAAACGTACCGCCTGGAAATCGATCGCTTATCAGCCGAGGCTCACATGTATGAGGATGGCGGTTTTTTGATCCTTCACAGTCAAGGGGCGCATTCTTCGGCTTATATTGATGTCGCTTCCTACTATGTCACACAGCAAAAACAACAGATTGAGGCCTGGCTCCAATACGGCAAGGATTCTTTGACGGACGCGATCATTTATGACAGCGATTATGTTCGTAAATGCTTCGAATGGGCGGCCGAGTGTGACAGGTGCGATTGCACGTTTCTCGACATGTACCGAATCATTCACGGTATGAATAGTCAAGATTTCTTGTCTCTCATTGATGCATTGGCATCTTCTAAAAAAGCGGTCATTCATGTTTCTCAGAAAGAGGCGATCGGACAATGAGAAAAAGCAATGTCTTTACCGTGTTGCTGCTGCTCTTAGGTATGGCGGCTTATTCCTTCGGCTGGGTTCAGGCCGTCGCCGAAGCCGCAGCGCAATATGTACAGATATTTAATAACGATGCTTTGCAGCTCGGACTGCTGGCTTGTATCGCTGCCGTTCTGATGCTGCCTGCTTTTCTCTATCTTCACTATGTCATCCAATCCGTGAAAAACATGACAGCAGCTTTTCAGAAACTCACACAGTCTCATCAAAGCTGCTGTGACTTCCAGCATCACAGATTGTGCAGCCGCTATGCAGAAGACGTCAAATCGCTGCGTGACAGCTATAAAAATGTCCGCCAAACATACGTGATGGCTGCTGTATTATGCCAAGTCATCATATTCGGCTGCATGTTCGAAATCGTTAAAGCCGTCCCTTTCCGCCTTCACACGCCCCTTGCCGTTTCAATGGGGCTGGCATTGTTACTGATTTTGTATTTATTGTTTTACATGCGAACATACTTGCTGCAGCTTTTCCAGCATGGTACCCTGTTCAAAAAAATTCTTGCGGGAGTGCTGACAGTAGCCGGGATTGGGTGGATGCTCAGTTTCACCATAAGTGAACTGCTGTTTCTGGTCATCCTGGCTGCCATCCAGCAGATCGGATCATTTATTTATAAACGATTCTCTAATCACGGCTTCACTTATCTCGACCTGTGAAATAAGCTATATCGCTATCACAGACGGACCGTCCCCAACCGGAATCACCGTCACAGCTGTATCATCACTCGTGCGGTACACGGTCACGGTATTATTGTTAGGCTGTGCCGCATAAATATACTGATTGTAGATGTTGATTAAATTGCAATGGCCCCCGGTGAAACCCCAAGAGATATCACAGTTTCCTCAGAATAATCATCTGTGTTGTAAACAATGATGCTCTGCTCTATAAAACGAGTTGCATACAGAAATTCGCCATTCGGGGTAAACGCATAGTCTGTTGCTGATTGCGGAAGATTTCCAATTACGCCTGCTCCATTCGGACTGACAGAATATAAATTGCCAGTGAAGCTGTCATGTAAATACACCTCTGATCCACTCGTAAACATTACATATAGCCCGTCAGGCTCCAGCTCTTGGGTATCCCTGATCGTAAACGTATTTAAATCAATAACCGTCAAATAATTGAATAAGAATTCTTGTTCTAATACATACGCATACCGCTCCGTAGAATCTGTTTCTATGGATGATACGATAAGCTCTCGTTCAATCGTTCCTGTGACTTCGCCGGTGAATAGGTCCACTTTTTGCACTAAACCAAAATTAAGAACATAGGCGAATAACCCATTGGGATCAATTGCAATATCAAAACCTTCTACAGGAATAGACCTCTCGACAGCCAACGTATCAATTCTAATCACATAAATGACAGTGCCGGCGAAAGCATAAGCAAATTCATGATTAGGGATAAATGTAATCGATTGAGGCTGCTGATCCAGCAAAATAGATGCTGTCACCGTTAATGTCTCATAGTCGATGACAGAAATCACATTATTGTTGAAATGCAAGACAAACACAGCGCTTTTATCCGGAGTTATTTCAATACCTGTCGGCCGGTACGGAAGAGCAATCGTTGTCACAACAGTATGAGTGTTTGTATCAATCACAGAAACTGATTGATCATTTGGATTCGCTGTAAACGCATAAACAGGCTCCGGCTCCGGTACAAGCACAATCGTCCCCGTCACCGATAAAGGACTGCCGTAGAACGGCGGAACGACAACAAGGTTCTCGATCGTGATGCCACTGAAATCCGGGCAATCATCCGGGTTATCAGAATAATAGACGACTTGATCGATCTCTGCATTGTGAATGACAGAAACGGCCCCGTCCCCTTGTCCATATTGATTTCGCACTGGTGAGACACTGACGAGAAGCGTAACGGTTCCCTGCAGGCGTACTGCAAATTGAACACCGATTTCATCAGGCTCAGGCCCCGTCTCAATTAAGCAACGTTCACTGACACAAGAAAGGCTGTCTGCATTCCACGTGACGTTTGCAACAGCTTCAGCCGGATCAACAACAAACCCCTCAGGCAATTCAATCGGCGCTTGAAACATTGCTTCACGGCTAGCTTCTTCCTCACAAAAACATAAACATTCTTCTTGTGTGGCTCCTGCTTTTTCTTTAAAGGAAAGCTTGTTTTTTCTCATACCTTCACTTCCTTTTCAGAAATACACTGCTCACGCAGATACAACAGAATATGGAAGGTGAATGTGTTTGCTTGTACAAATTGCTGAGGACAAAAGCAGTTTTTGAAAAAATCCCCATCAATGCGGTGTAACGAAAGAAAAGATTGCGGTTTTTTTGCGCTTCTCACAAGAATGATGATGATAAAATATGACATATATAGAATAATGAAGGGAGGGATTTGCAAACGTGACAGGTGTCATATCTTCTTCTTCCGTCGGAGAAAAGATTAACGAATGGTATATGTACATACGCCAATTCAGCATACCCGATGCAGAGTATTTGCGAAGAGAAATCAAACAAGAGCTGGATCAAATGGAAGAAGATCAGGATCTTCATTTGTACTATTCACTGATGGAATTCCGGCACAACCTGATGCTTGAGTACCTTGAACCACTAGAGAAAATGCGGATCGAGGAACAGCCGAGATTGTCAGATTTGCTGATTGAGATTGATAAAAAACAGGCGCGTTTAACTGGAGTCCTTGATTATTACTTTAATTTCTTCAGGGGCATGTATGAGCTAGACCAGCGGGAATATCTGTCGGCTATTAAATTTTTTAAAAAGGCCGAAAGCAAGTTGATATTTGTTAAGGATCGGATAGAGAAGGCAGAGTTTTTCTTTAAGATGTCTGAATCTTATTACTATATGAAACAAACGTATTTTTCAATGGACTATGCACGGCAGGCATATGAAATATACAAAGAACATGAAGCTTATAATATAAGATTGCTGCAGTGTCATTCTTTATTTGCCACCAATTTTTTAGATTTAAAACAGTATGAGGATGCCATCTCACATTTTCAAAAAGCTTACTCTATGGCAGAAGCTGAAAATCAGCCCCAATTAATGGGAAGAACA
>NZ_JAVAXX010000253.1:0-9221 GCF_042709275.1 Bacillus sp. LR_5
AAGTTGACTTGATATACAGACATAAAAATATTAATAGTTTAGGTAGCTTAGTAAATTATTTAAATGGATACAGAGCATTTCTAATTGATTGGATACCAGTTAATGTATCTAACGATAAAATTTCCAAGCACTCAAAAAATATTGATACTATTGAACAAATTGTTGAGAGGCTAGAAAACTTTAAAAATTCAATAAGAAAACTCAAGTGAGTGTCTCGAAATCAATCATTTTTGAAAATGACTTTTGGTAACAATGATATATACTTTGTAGATAATTGAATAAAAATAGGTTTCAAAAAAATTCTATGAGTTCCAAAATAAAATAGTTTCCGCAATAACCGCCCTGTTAGTCGTCTAGCTTAGGGTGGTTTTTGTTATCAGATCTATCTGAATACATTTGTAATGTCATGTATTGCATTAGCTGTATAGGTAAATAAAGAATTCATGTATTAAGAGTCATTATGCTACTCTTAAAGCGTTACGGAGAACGTACTATAAGTAGAGGAAAAAAGTTATAAATAAGGCGGTATTTTTTATAATCAGGAACGGGTAATGGCTGTGAAAAACATTGATATTCGTTTCACGATAGCTTGAGTATAAAGTGAAAATCTCTTGGATTTGTTACTTCTGTATAATTGAAATCGACTTAAATATATATTTAACATACTTATAAAAGGTAACTGGACTAGTTAGCAATTTGCTGTGTTAAACCATAAAAAAGAGCCCAGAGAATTCCATCCCTGAACCCCACATCCCTCACTTCATATACCGATACTCCCGCAAACTCTCCAAAATCGCAACTTCCTGCAACAGTTCCTCACCCACATTCGTTTCCTTCACTTTCTTCCGCTCAAGCTCTTTGTCCACTAATCGCTTCACCGTTAAGACATCAGTTCCGGTGCTTAGGACTTCTGCCTTGGAGTTGAAGTGTTTATGGGCGACGAGCTGCATGCCGTAGGAGTTATATAGCAGCGTGTAGCCTGCGATGCCTGTTGTGGATTGGTAGGCTTTGGAGAAGCCGCCGTCGATGACGATCATTTTTCCGTTTGCTTTGATTGGGTCTTCTCCTTCGATTTCTTTTACAGGTGTATGGCCGTTGATGATATGACCATGATCTGGATTGAGGCCGAATTCTGCCAGGATGTTTCGGCAGGTTGCCTCGTCTTCGCGTAAATAATAATACGGGTTTTTCTTTTCTTTATGTGTTTCCTTCTCTTTGATGAAATACCGCTCAAATGTCGTCATGGCGCGTTTTCCGAAGAGGGAGGAGTATTCGCCTGTCCATAAATACCAGGCCATATCTGTCGCCAGGTCATCGGTTTCTTCCGGGTGGGCAAAGGCTTCTCGCAAGAACCGTTCAAATACATCGAGCAGCTCACGGCCCGCATACGGTTTATCCTCAATCATCATCGTTTCCATATTGCCGTTTTCATCTACAGGAATACAGCCGTGAATCAACAGGTTGCCGTTATATTTTAAATAAAGGCTGCCTTTTTTCATCATAAAATTCATATGGCGGCCCAGCTTTTCGGAATGCTGGACAGAGAATAGCAGCTTGTCTATGACTTCTGCTTCTTCTTCTAATAGCTGATCTGGCTGCTCCGGATTTATCGTCGCAAAGCAGGTGTTTTCCAGTTGATATGTTTTTCCGTTTAGCGTGATTTGGTTTTTGTCATAATCTATTTTCTCTAATAACAGCCGCTCTTCCATATTAAAGTTCGGCCGTCTCTTGATAATCGGGCTCTCAAGCTTGAATTGGATCATGGCAATCGCTTGATGGATTTTTGTGATTTGCTTAATCTCATCCTCTGGCCTGTTTTCGTCTGCTTTTGGACGGAACGCTGGATTATCATCGTAATATTTTTCGGCCAGGTTCAGCAGCGGTCTCAGGTTGATGCCGTACACGTCTTCAATAATATCCAAGTTGTCGTAGCGGGCACAGATACGGATAATATTGGCCAAGCACACTTTGGAACCGGAGTAGGCGCCGATCCAAAGGACATCGTGATTTCCCCACTGAATATCGACAGAATGATAGTTGATGAGTTCTTCCATAATCCTATCCGGCTGCGGTCCGCGGTCGTAAATATCGCCGACCACATGCAGATGGTCGACCACCAATCGCTGAACGCTATAAGCAAGCCCCGTGATCAGCTTATCGGCTTGGCCAAGCTCAATGATCTGATCAATGATTTCGGAGTAATATTGCTCCTTGTTGCCAGCTTGTTCTGTTTTGTATAACAGCTCCTCCGTAATATAAGCAAACTGGGCAGGCAGTGCTTTGCGCAGTTTGGAGCGGGTATACTTGGAGGAGCAATAAGAAACGAGCTTAATCATTCGGTTAATCGTTTCTTTATACCACTCGTTTAATGCTGGTTTCGCATCAAAGTCATGTTTGATTAACTTCAGTTTGTCTTCCGGATAATAGACCAATGCTGCTAATTCATCAATTTCTCTATCGTAAATGACACCGCTGAAAATGTCGCGTATCTTCTCTTTTACTCTTCCTGAACCATTACGCAGCACATGCTGGAATGCCTGATACTCCCCGTGCAAATCACTGACAAAATGCTCGGTGCCTTTTGGCAGGTTCAGTATCGCTTTCAAATTAATGATTTCCGTTACTACTTTTTCTTCACAATCGTATTTTTGTGCGAGTAGATCTAAGTACTTGCTTTCCAAAATCGTCCATCCCCTTTTTAGAATAAACCCCTATTTATGAGCATGTGCATGATAAGGTGAATTTAAAAGTATGACATTATTTTTCATCATTGGACCTTTATATGATAGTACCGCATAACTCCTTTTATAGACAATTGAAACGGGTGAATAAAGTGAAACACAAAAAAACCAGATGTTAAATCTGGTTTCCTGTAGCTGTTCGAAGCAAACTATTGTTGTTTTTCTTTCACCATCTTGATAAAGAGGAAAAAGATAATGAATATGATAAAGTAGTTCATTGGATTCTTAACAGTATCCAGAGAACGAAGATGGCTTGATTGCAGGGATGATGATTTTGTATATGTCGACCACCTTCCATAGTTAATGAAAGAAGAGGGGTGTTTCTTTATTAGAAACAAGATGCAGCAGCCTACAACAAAAAACTATTAGCCTGTACCACAAACTGCGACTGCTCATAATTATAAGAAATCTTCGAGTAATCAAACGGAATACCATTCGTCAGATGAAAGATACTCTCAATATAAAGCTTCGGCAGTCCAGCTTTCAGCCCCAAATACTCCGCTTCCTCCTCATTCAGCTGGCCCACGTGCAGAAACAAATCAGAAAAACCAATCTTCAATCCCAGTCCTTCTCTGATGTAATGGAAGATGGAGTGGGAGACGATTTCGTTGTTTAAATACGTCACGATGGATTTGTTGTAATAGGATTCTTCGTAGCAAAGGGTTTGGCCGTTGATGTAGCGGACCCTTTTGACATAGTAGATGTCTTCATCAAGTCCGATGTTTAGATTTTCTGCCGCTTCCGGTGTCGGCTTTCTCACGTCCAGCTCAATGACTTTTGAGGTGACGTTGAAATCCTCGAGATCTTTTTTAAATCCCTGATTCGACAGGAGGCTGATATAGCCTTTTCGTTTATGCTTTCTGACGAAGATGCCGCTTCCTCTGAGCTGAAAGATCGCGCCTTTTTGCTCTAATAGATCCAGGGACTTTGTGATTGTGCTTTTGCTGACTTCAAACTGGGCCATGAGGGTTTCTAGCACTGGCAGTTTGTCTCCCTGTTTGAGCTGGTGTTCTTCTATATATGTTTCAATTTCCGCTGCGATTTGCTGGTACTTTAACATACGCATTCCTCATTTATTCGTTTAGTTTCACTTGTCAAAATTATAGCATAAACCGCTTACAATCATAGTCAGTATACAAATATTTTGTTTGGGTATTGATAAATTATACCGATACAATTATAATGAAAGCGCAACCAAAACTAAGGGGTGGGTGAAAATGTCGGGGAAAGTGAGAGATTATACGAGACTAGCGAAAGACATTTTGGAGGCCGTAGGCGGGGAAGAGAATGTAATAGGAGCTTCTCGCTGTGCTACTAGGCTTCGGTTGGTACTGAAGCGATCTAACCCTAAAGCGAAGGATATCGTGAAGTCGATGCCCGGCGTCATTACGGTTGTAGAGAACAGCGGTCAATTCCAGGTTGTCATTGGACAGCATGTAGGGGAAGTCTTCGAGGAGTTTTCAAAGCTGGTCCATATTGATCTTTCTGGCGAACAGAGCGAGAATAAAGGAACGATGTTGAACCGGATCATTGCGACGATGTCAGCTGTGTTTGCGCCGTTTGTGTACATTCTGGCCGCTGCTGGTATTTTGCAAGGGGCATTAATTATCATTAACTTATTGTTTGCTGGTTTTGAGAAAACAGGAGTTTATCAGGTTTTCAGTTTCATATCTTGGGCGCCGTTTACGTTTTTGCCTATTTTTATCGCGATTACGGCATCAAAGCATTTTAAGACCAACACGTATATCGCTGTAGCGTGCTGTGCCGCGTTAGTCAGTCCGACATGGGCGGAGATGGCGGCTCAAATTGCAGACGGAAAGAGCATTTCTTTCTTAGGGATTGCTTTATCGCAAACGACATACACGTCTTCCGTGCTGCCGCCATTATTTTTAGTGTGGATGTTGTCTTATGTTGAACGATTCTTGAATAAGAGAATGAACGAAGTGGTCAGACCGTTGTTTGTTCCGTTTCTATGCATGGTCATCATGGTGCCGTTAACGATTGTTCTCATTGGCCCTGTGACAACATTAGGCGCAAATGGAATTGCAAACGGTTACAACTTTTTGGCGGAAAACGTGCCGGCTTTGGCTGGGGCGATCATCGGCGCTTTTTGGCAGGTCATCGTGATCTTCGGTGTACATTGGGGCATCACGCCGATGGTATTGGCAAACTTTGATTTATACGGTCGGGATTCATTTCAAGCGTATCAAACGATTGCGGTCATTGCGCAGGTTGGGGCCGTGCTTGGCGTCATTTTGAAAGCGAGAAACAAGGAAACGAGAAAAGTCAGCGTCTCTGCTGGAATCACAGGACTGTTTGGCATTACAGAGCCGGCGATCTATGGTGTAACCTTGAGATTTAAGAAGCCGTTTATCTTTGGCTGTATCTCCGGCGCGGTTGGCGCAATCGTGGCAAGCTTCTTTCATCCGTATTACTTTGCCTATGCGGGACTTCCGGGACCGCTGACGATCGTGAATGGTATCAATGAACAATTCCCGACATCCATTTGGGGCATTTTAATCGGTGCTGCGATTGCGGTGATTCTCCCTGTTGTGCTGATTCAGATCTTTGGCTACGGTGAAGATACTGCTGCACAGACGGAAAAGGAAAATGGTCAAACGGCACAGGCAAATGAAGAAACCGTATATGCTCCGTTTAGCGGCAAGGTGATCCCGCTTTCTAACGTGCCTGATGAGGTATTCAGTTCAGGTGCAATGGGACAAGGGTTGGCGATTGAGCCATCCGATAATAAATTGTTTGCCCCGTTTGACGGAACCGTCGTCATGGTCGCGCCTACAAAGCATGCGATCGGCCTTCGTTCGGCGTCTGGCGTCGAATTGCTTGTGCACATCGGACTGGATACGGTGACATTAGACGGCACTCCTTTTACCTTGAAGGTGAAAGAGGGCGATACAGTCAAAAAAGGCGAAGTGCTTGTTGAATTTGATAAAGCTTTCATTGAAGAGAAAGGGTTAACAACGATTACCCCAGTCATCATCACGAATTCACATGCGTATCAGGAAATTCTCATTGAGGATCTTGAAGAAAGTACGATAGACCAAAAATTATTTACAGTCGTAAGCTGAGGAGGAATGAAACATGGGAAACATGACGAAGGATTTTTTATGGGGCGGTGCTTTAGCTGCCCACCAATTTGAAGGCGGATGGAATCAGGGCGGTAAAGGGCCGAGTGTCGTCGATGTCATGACAGCGGGTGCGCACGGTGTGCCGAGAAAAATCACTGACACTATTGAAGAAAACGAATTTTATCCGAATCATGAAGCCATTGATTTCTATCACAGATACAAGGAAGATATCGCTTTGTTTGCAGAAATGGGATTAAAATGCTTGCGGACGTCCATCGGCTGGAGCCGGATTTTTCCGAAAGGCGATGAGGCTGAACCGAACGAAGCGGGTTTGCAGTTCTATGATGATGTGTTTGATGAATTGCTGAAGCACGGGATCGAGCCGGTCATTACCCTGTCTCATTTTGAAATGCCGCTGCATTTGGCAAGAGAATATGGCGGCTTCAGAAACCGGAAAGTCGTGGACTTCTTCGTCAACTTCGCAGAGGCTTGCTTCAACCGTTACAAAGATAAAGTGAAGTACTGGATGACATTTAACGAGATCAACAACCAAATGGACGTGAACAATCCGCTGTTCCTATGGACGAATTCAGGTGTGGTGGTTGGAGAAAACGAAAACGCCAAGGAAGTCATGTACCAAACGGCGCACCACGAATTAGTGGCGAGCGCTTTAGCAGTGGCAAAAGGAAAAGACATCAATCCAGACTTCCAGATTGGGGCCATGGTGTCACACGTGCCGATTTATCCTTTCTCCTCCAATCCTGAAGATGTGATGCTGGCTGAAGAAGAAATGAGACAGCGCTATTTCTTCCCGGATGTGCAGGTTCGCGGTTATTATCCAAGCTACGCGTTGAAGGAATTTGAACGGGAAGGCTATCATATCACATTTGAAGACGGCGATGATGAGATTTTAAGAAACGGAACCGTTGATTACTTAGGCTTCAGCTATTATATGTCCACAACTGTGAAAAGCGATGTGGAAAATGATAATACGGGCGATATCGTCAACGGCGGCTTGCCGAATGGTGTCGAAAATCCGTACATCACATCGAGTGACTGGGGCTGGGCAATTGATCCAACTGGGCTGAGATATACGTTAAACCGTTTTTATGACCGGTACCAAATCCCGTTATTCATCGTTGAAAACGGCTTTGGCGCGGTGGATACGCTGGAGGAAGACGGCAAGATTCATGATCCGGAACGAATTCAATATTTGAAATCACATATTGAAGCATTGGAAAAAGCGGTTACTTACGACGGTGTAGATTTAATTGGCTACACGCCGTGGGGAATTATTGATATCGTCTCCTTCACAACAGGGGAAATGAAAAAACGCTACGGCATGATCTATGTTGATCGTGATAATGAAGGAAACGGATCCATGAAGCGATATAAGAAAGATTCATTTGAGTGGTACAAAAACGTCATTCAAACGAACGGCGAGGAATTATAAGCTGCTGGCCCGAATCGAGTACTTTTACTGAAGTGCCTGATTCGGGTTTTTTGGTGTGATATGAACTGACATCCAATGATGGGAATAGATTACCAGTGCTGATTGCTATGTTATGATTTCACCTGTAAGATGCTTTTTTGTATAATTTAATATTAGAACGGAAAAAAGGGAGGGAGTTTGTGAGTAAAAAGGGATGAAAGCGGGTGTCCGGCTGAAGATTTTAAGATTATGATAGAGTTCCCTAAGCAAATCTCCTGACAAAAATTTGGCGAGGAAGGGGCAACATCACATTGAAAAACATTTTAATAAGAGCTGGCATATCACCATTTGATACATTCAATGCAGCTGAAATGATTGTTCGCAACTCCATTGGCGGCAACGTAGGAAACTTAGTATATGCCTACAGTGTGTTTCGTACGCTGATGACAGAAGAAACGACGATTACACCAGATTATTATCGGGTTAATCCGGCAGATGCTGAACAAATTAATAAAACATATGATATGTATATTATTCCGCTGGCAGATGCATTCCGCGAGGATTTTGTACCTTCTTTACGGAAATATACCCAATTAATTAAGAAACTAACCATTCCGGTTGTTGTGATTGGGGTTGGTTTGCGTGCTCCGTTTGAACCAAAATTAAATGAGGGTTTTCCTTTTGATCAAGATGTGAAAGCGTTTGTGAGTGCCGTGCTGGAGAGATCAAATATGATCGGTGTCCGCGGTGAAATCACAGCGAAATACCTTTCCAGATTAGGATTCCGTGAAGGTATTGACCATACGGTAATTGGCTGTCCTTCTATGTATGCGTTTGGAAGAGAACTGAAGATAAGAGAAACCCATATTACACCAGGTTCAATGGTGACGGTTAACTCATCAAGGCTGTCTCCTAAGCATGTACTGGACTTCATTACGAGAAGCATGAAAGAGTTCCCGAATCATTACTTTATCCCGCAATGGCGAAAAGAGATGATTCTGACGTATGCAGGTGCTCCTGCGATAGCGAAGCCTGCTGATAATTATCCGGTCAGCATGGAAGACCCAGCTTATCAGAATGATAGAGTCCGTTTCTTTTTAAATGTGCCGACATGGCTGGATTTCCTGAGACAAGCTGATTTAAGCTTTGGCGCAAGGCTGCATGGGAATATCGCAGCAACGATTGCCGGAACACCGAGCCTTTTGCTTCCGAAAGATGCAAGAATGCGGGAATTAGCTGAGTACCATCAGTTAACGCATGTCATGGCAAATGAGATAACAGATCAGACAAAACTGTCAGAATTAATTGAAACACTTGATTTTCATCAGCCTGAGAAACGGCAAGCGCAAAACTTTGACCATTTCATCAGCTTCCTGAATCAAAATCAATTGGATCATATTTATCAAGAGAAAGCGATTCCTGATACCGTTCCTTTTGACGAAAAACTATCTAACACGAAGTTTCTTCCGCCTGTGACTACAGTTAGCGGCTGCAGTTCCACAGAAACAGCGAAACGCTGGGAAGCGCTTATGGCATTAGAAAATGCCAAAAAGGAAAAAACCATTAAAGATCTGAAAAAAAAGGTCAAAAAGTATCAGGGCACTTTAAATAGGAAATCAGTGCGTATCGCTTTAAAAACAGCAAATATGCTGAGTGTGAAGTGACCATTCACTAACATTACAACTATATTACAATTGTATAAAACATGCAATATTTTTGGAATAAAAAAGAAAGCCGCAAGCTGCCAATCTGGCAATATTGCGGCTTTCTTGTATTAGTTGCGGATAAGGTAATCAAACGCGCCGAGAGCGGCAGTTGCACCTGATCCCAAAGATTCGTATTGTTTGTGCAACCATCAGTCAAGTTGGTTCATTTCATTTGAGGGGTCTGCCTTGTTTTTAACGGCAGCCCCTTTTCTTCAAATCTTTGAAGGAATGTATTCCATTTTTGTTCAAAGTATCT
>NZ_JAVAXX010000254.1:0-9153 GCF_042709275.1 Bacillus sp. LR_5
GGCATCAAAACAAGTTAGCCTTTTTGTATCAGTACTGTCGCCTGAGCCGCTATTCCTTCCGCCCGGCCTGTAAATCCAAGCTTTTCTGTCGTTGTTGCTTTTACATTTACTTGAGAAACTTCTGCCTCAAGGCCTTCAGCAATTCTTTTTCTCATATCTTCTATGTACGGCAGCATCTTCGGCTTTTGCGCTATGATGGTGCAATCAATGTTCCCAAGGACATACCCCTTCTGTTTCACGATTCCCCAGACATGCTGAAGTAATTTGAAAGAATCTGCGTCCTTGAACTCGGGATCTGTGTCAGGAAAATGCTTGCCGATGTCTCCTTCACCCACAGCTCCCAGGCAGGCGTCAGCGACAGTATGCAGCAATACGTCTGCATCAGAATGGCCAAGCAGCCCTTTTTCGTACGGGATTTCAATTCCGCCAATAATGAGAGGACGGCCCTCCACTAATTGATGCACATCAAATCCTTGTCCAATTCTAAACATGTTTATTCCCACTTTCTGATTCCATGATAGCTTCAGCTGACGTCAAATCGTCTGGCGTCGTCAGCTTAATATTTGTATAGCTGCCTTCTACAACACGGACCGAACCGCCCTCCATCTGTTCAACGAGGCTGGCGTCATCCGTCCCTAAAAATCCCTTGCGCTCGGCCTCAGCGTGAGCCTTCATCAATAAAGAAAGACGAAAAGCTTGTGGCGTTTGGACAGCCCACAAGCTTGAACGTTCAATCGTCTCACTGACTTGTAAATCTTGAACGCGTTTAATCGTATCTTTTACCGGAACAGCAAGGATGGCCGCTCCTGTCTGTTCCGCCTCTGCGATCAGTTCGTCAATTTGTTCATGTTTTATAAATGGGCGGGCACCGTCATGTACAAGGACAATCTTTTCCTGCTTTACGGCTTTCAGCCCCTTATACACACTGTGCTGACGCTCATCTCCGCCTGCAACAAGCTCAATTGAAGTTTGAAACGGGTAATCGGACAGCAATTGCTGAAAGTGCTCCCGCTCCTGCTCGTTAATCACCAAAATGATTTTATCGCACTGCCGGTGACTGTCAAACACTCTTAACGTGTGTATGATCACCGGGTCTCCCTTCAGCTCAATGAACAGTTTATTTCTCCCTGCCTTCATCCGCTTTCCCTGTCCGGCTGCAGGAATCACCACATCATAACTCATTGTTTTTTCTCCCTTTACAGCGCCTTCTCCAACAGCTTAGGCTTCGCAAAAATCATTCGTCCCGCTGCTGTCTGCAGCACACTTGTGACGAGTACATCAATATGCTTGCCGATATAATTCCGTCCTTCTTCAACGACAATCATCGTACCGTCATCCAAGTAGGCAACTCCCTGATTATGCTCTTTCCCGTCCTTAATGACCTGAACATTCATTTCCTCGCCAGGAAGCACAACAGGCTTGACCGCATTGGCAAGGTCATTAATGTTTAATACTGCTACCTTCTGAAGCTCGCACACTTTATTTAAATTAAAATCATTCGTCACAACGACCCCGGATGTCAGCTTAGCAAGTTTGACGAGCTTGCTGTCAACCTCCTGAATATCTTCAAAGTCGCCTTCGTAAATTTCAACTTCAATGTCTAATTCTTTCTGAATGCGGTTCAGGATATCAAGACCGCGGCGTCCTCTGTTTCGTTTTAAAACATCTGAAGAGTCTGCAATATGCTGCAATTCCTCAAGGACAAACTGCGGAATCACGATAACTCCCTCTAAAAAACCAGTCTGACAAATATCTGCTATTCTCCCATCAATAATAACACTAGTGTCCAAAATTTTCAGCTTCTTGTCTTGAACCTCATGTTCTTCATCAGCTGTTCCTTTTTTCTTTTGCATTCTGGCGGAAATGGAAAACAGGCTGATCAATTCATCCTTTTTCTTAAAGCCCACCTGGAAGCCGAGATAACCGAGGAAGAAAGCCAAAAATACAGGAATTATTGTGCTGAATATGCGGTAAGGTATATTGTCTAAAGGAATAACATTTACGATAAGATAAGCAATTATAAGTCCAAAAACTAAGCCAAGACTTCCAAATAACAAATCTGGAACCGGCGCTTTTAACAATGAATCCTCTATCCACTTCACCCAGTTCACAACGTATTCTGTACCCCATATACTGATGAGAAAAAAGATAATTGCTCCTATTGCCGCAGACGTATATGCGTTTGTTATTAAAGGTATGTCCTGTATATTTAACAGTACAAACAATTCAGGTATCAAAAATATACCAACAACGCCGCCAAAAATAATGAAGAACGCCTGAACTATTCGTTTTAACATACCCCCACCTCCTTTTTTAACATTTTAATTTCACAAAGTCTTATGCATCCTACGAATATCAGAATAAACAAAAACCAACATTAATATACCCGTATTCATAAGGTTTTAACCGAAATCACAGTTGTCTGTCTAAATAATGCTTCTCTTGCAGGCGTTTTAATCCTTTTTTGATTTTTTGGGCTCGTACTTCACCGATTCCCTCTACTTCATCTAATTCTTCTGCACTCGCCTCAATAATCCTTGGCAGGACTCCAAATGCTTCTACAACATTTTCAACAATCGGCATCGGAAGACGCGGTATCTTATTTAACAGCCTGTATCCTCTCGGCAATACATAATCATCAAGATTAGTAGAAGCAGGGTAACCGAGAAGCTTATACACAATGGAATCATCCAGCAGATCATAACTGGACATATCCTGCAGCTCCTTCAAGAGAACAAACGGATCTTTAATCTTTTCTTTTACATAGTCCTTAATAAATAAAGCGGCCTCTTCTTCCATATCCGTAATCAATTCAATGACTTGCAGTTTGATCAGATGCCCTTCTGTCCCCAGCTCTTTGATATACATATTAATTTCGTTTTTGATTCTCAGTACCATTTCATAACGATGCATGACAGACAAGACATCACTGAAGGTAACAAGTTCCTCAAACTCTAACGCGTTCAGTGCATTAATCGTTTTATCGAGGATTGTCTTATATTTTTCAAGTGTTTGAATGGCTTGGTTCGCCTTGGTTAAAATAAATCCTATGTCTTTTAGTGTATACTTCATGTTTTCCTGATATAACGTTATGACATTTCTTCTTTCAGAAATAGCGATTACAAGACAGCCAGTTTGCTTAGCTACTCTTTCGGCAGTTCTGTGCCGCATTCCTGTTTCTGATGAAGAAATTGTGGCATCCGGCATCAGCTGAGTATTCGCGTAGAGGATCTTTTGACCAGAATCACTTAAAATGATCGCTCCATCCATTTTAGCCAGCTCATATAAATGCGCCGGAGAAAAAGCCGTGTTTATGTGAAAGCCGCCGTCCACCACTTCTTTTACTTTATCATTATATCCAACAACAATCAGACCGCCTGTATTTGCTCTCAAGACGTTTTCCATCCCCGCTCTGAGCGGTGTACCCGGAGCAACAAACTGCAATATAGATGACAGGTCTAACTCGTGTTTCGCCCCTTTTTTCTCTTTTTCCATCTATTATCCTCCTAATGAAGTACGAAGCGCTTCTGCAATATTTGCTACTCCGATAACCTCAATCCCTTTTGGTTTTGTCCATCCATCCAGATTTGCCGCGGGTATGATCATGCGTTTAAAACCAAGCTTTGCCGCTTCTTTCACACGCTGTTCAATTCTTGAAACCCGCCGGACTTCTCCGGTTAATCCCACTTCTCCAATAAAACAATCTGCAGGATTTGGAGGTGTGTCTCTAAAGCTTGATGCGATACTAATCGCAATGGCAAGATCAATTGCCGGTTCATCAAGCTTAACGCCGCCAGCCACTTTCAAATAAGCATCCTGATTTTGCAGCAGCAGTCCAACTCTTTTTTCTAACACAGCCATTAACAGAGAGACCCTGTTATGGTCTATTCCCGTTGCCATACGCCTTGGGTTGCCAAAGCTTGTTGGCGAGATGAGCGCCTGAATTTCAACGAGAATCGGTCTAGTGCCCTCCATAGAGGCAGTGATACTCGAGCCTGCGGAACCAGCAGAGCGTTCTTCTAAGAAAATTTCCGAAGGATTCAAAACCTCAGTGAGCCCCTCTTCCCGCATTTCGAAAATGCCCATTTCGTTTGTAGATCCGAAACGGTTTTTTACAGCCCGCAAAATACGGAAAGTATGGTGGCGTTCTCCTTCAAAATATAAAACAGTGTCAACCATATGCTCCAACAGTCTTGGACCTGCAATAGACCCTTCTTTCGTTACGTGCCCTACGATAAAAATCGGAATACCTTTTGTTTTTGCAATTTTCATCAGCTCAGCGGTACATTCTCTGACCTGTGACACACTGCCTGGAGCCGATGTAATATCGCTTTGGTAAACCGTTTGAATAGAGTCAACAACGACAAACGCTGGATTCATCTCTTGTATAGCAGACGAAATATACTCCATATCGGTTTCAGATAAAACATGCAGTGACGGATTATTAATGCCGAGACGGTCTGCTCGCAGCTTCGTTTGCTTTACAGATTCTTCTCCCGAAATATACAGGACACTGTTTGATGAGCCTGATAATTGAGCGGAAACCTGCAGTAATAGCGTTGACTTTCCGATACCAGGATCACCGCCAATTAAAACGAGGGAGCCTTTAACGACACCTCCGCCGAGTACTCTGTTAAACTCGCCAAGCTGGGTTTTGACGCGGGGTTCTTCTGATGTTTCGATTGATGTAATAGGTGAAGGTTTCTGTACAGTTTGAACAGAATGAGAAAAAGCCGCTCTCCGATTGGCCGGTGCTTTTTTAATCATTTCTTCCACCATTGTATTCCAAGCACCGCAGCCCGGACATTTCCCCATCCATTTTGGAGACTCGTAGCCGCAGGATTGGCAGATGAATTTCGATTTTGTTTTAGCCATATATAGTGTAAGACCTCTCCCTTGTTCTATTTCTTGATATGAAAGTGAGGCATACACTTACATGCTGTATGCCTCATTTCCGTCTTCTATATTAATTCGTTTTAGCAGTCGTTTTTACGACAAATTCGCCATCTTCTACATCAAGAACAATATGCTGTCCTTTATGAATATTTCCTCTGAGGAGTTCTTCAGATAAACGATCCTCGACATGTTTTTGGATCGCTCTTCTTAACGGACGGGCACCGTATTCCAGGTCAACGCCCTCTTCCGCGACTTTCGCTTTTGCAGCATCTGTCAATTCGATAGAAAGATCTTGTTCTTTCAGGCGTTTCGTTAATTGATCAGACATTAATGACACAATTTCAGTAAGATGTTTTTTCTCAAGTGAATGGAAGACAATGATTTCATCAATACGGTTGATGAACTCAGGTCTGAACGCTCGTTTCAATTCACCCATCACTTTATCTTTCATGTCTTTATGATTTTGAGTTTCATCCTGAACGTTAAAGCCGACATATTTATTGCGTTTCAGCTCACTTGCTCCGACGTTTGATGTCATGATCAGAATGGTATTGCGGAAATCGACTGTGCGTCCTTTAGAATCAGTCAATCGCCCGTCTTCAAGAACTTGCAGAAGGATATTGAAGACATCAGGGTGCGCTTTCTCGATCTCATCAAGAAGCACGACAGAGTAAGGTTTTCTTCTGACTTTCTCTGTCAATTGACCGCCTTCATCATATCCCACATATCCCGGAGGTGAACCAACAAGTCTTGAAGTTGAGTGTTTTTCCATGTATTCAGACATGTCAATTCTGATCATGGATTCTTCATCGCCAAAAATGGATTCAGCAAGTGCTCGTGCAAGTTCTGTTTTACCTACACCTGTAGGGCCTAAGAAAATGAATGAGCCGATTGGGCGTTTAGGATCTTTCAACCCTGCTCTCGCACGTCTGACGGCTTTTGCAACAGCTACAACTGCCTCATCCTGGCCGATGACGCGGGAATGAAGAATGTTTTCCATATTGAGAAGCTTATCAGTTTCAGTTTGGGCGATTTTAGATACAGGCACACCGGTCCAGCTGGATACAACCATCGCAATATCATCCACAGTAACCTCTGAGTTTTCCTGCCCTTGCTTCTCTTTCCATGATTTCTTCGTATCCTCTACTTGCTCGCGCAGGCGTTGTTCAGTATCACGCAAGGAAGCAGCTTTTTCAAACTCTTGGCTTTGCACTGCCGCATCCTTCTCTTTACGAACCTCATCAAGCTTCTGCTCAAGCTCTTTTAAGTTAGGAGGCGTTGTAAATGAGCGCAGTCTCACCTTTGAACCTGCTTCATCGATCAAGTCAATTGCTTTATCCGGAAGGAAGCGGTCAGAAATATATCTGTCAGAAAGCTTAACCGCAGCTTCAATGGCATCATCAGTGATAGAAACGCGGTGGTGGGCTTCGTATCTGTCACGCAGACCTTGTAAAATTTGAATACTTTCATCTACAGATGGCTGATCAACCTGAATCGGCTGAAAACGGCGTTCCAGTGCTGCATCTTTTTCAATATATTTACGGTACTCATCAAGAGTCGTTGCACCAATACATTGGAGTTCGCCGCGAGCAAGTGAAGGTTTTAAAATATTAGATGCATCAATAGCACCTTCTGCTCCGCCTGCCCCGATTAATGTATGGAGCTCATCGATGAATAGAATGATATTTCCTGCCTGGCGAATTTCATCCATGACCTTCTTCAGGCGATCCTCAAATTCTCCGCGGTATTTTGTGCCGGCAACAACTGTTCCCATGTCTAATGTCATCACACGTTTATCACGCAAAATTTCGGGTACTTCATTATTGATAATTTGCTGTGCCAAACCTTCTGCGATAGCAGTTTTACCTACACCTGGTTCCCCAATGAGAACAGGGTTGTTTTTCGTTCTGCGGCTTAACACTTCAATGACACGCTGGATCTCCTTGCTTCTGCCGATTACAGGGTCAAGGCTGTCTTCCTTCGCAATAGCAGTTAAATCTCTTGCCAAGCTGTCAAGCGTAGGCGTATTCGCATTGCTGTTTGTTCCTGCCGCTGATGATCCTGTTTCATTACTTCCTAGAAGCTGGAGCACCTGCTGTCTTGCTTTATTTAAGCTGACACCGAGATTATTCAAAACTCTCGCAGCAACACCTTCTCCTTCACGAATCAGTCCAAGAAGAATATGTTCTGTTCCAACATAAGAATGACCGAGTTTTCTTGCCTCATCCATTGAAAGCTCAATGACTTTTTTAGCTCTAGGAGTATAATGAATCGTTTGAGACATTTCCTGCCCGCGCCCGATCAAACTTTCTACTTCTTTCTGAATTTTATCTGAACCGAGTCCAAGCGCTTGAAGAGCTTTAGCAGCAATGCCCTCTCCTTCTCTTACCAGTCCTAATAAAATATGCTCAGTGCCAATGTTATTATGACCTAACCGAAGTGCTTCTTCCTGTGCTAGCGCCAGTACTTTTTGAGCTCGTTCTGTAAATCTTCCAAACATCATATCGATTCATCCTCCTGTCGTTTCCCATTCATTTCTAAGTGAAGCCGTTCTCTGATGAGAGCCGCTCTTCGAATGTCCCTTTCGTTCGGACGCAAAGCGCCTCCCGAGTATTGCTGTAAAAATCCTGGCTGCGTCAAAATCATAAGTTCGTTAAGTATGTTGCTTGAAAGTCCTTTTATAATGCCTAGGTCTATGCCTAACCGAACATCTGAAAGGCACTTTGCAGTTTCTTTCGATTCTATCATCCGGCAATTAGACAAGACCCCATAAGACCGATATACCCGATCCTCAAGTTCGATTTTAGAAGTTTGATAAATCGCTTCTCGGGCAGATCGTTCTTGTTCAATCAACTGAGCAGCAACACTGTTAAGATCCTCTACAATATCCTGCTCTGACTTACCAAGCGTGATCTGATTTGAAATTTGAAAGATATTCCCTACTGCTTCGCTGCCTTCCCCATAAATTCCTCTAACAACTAAGCCTAATTGATTAATTGCCGGTATAATTCGATTTATTTGCCTAGTTAAAACCAGTGCCGGCAGATGCATCATGACCGAAGCCCTTAAACCTGTACCTACGTTTGTAGGACAGCTGGTTAAGTATCCTCTTTGCTCATTGAATGCATAATCAACTTTTTCTTCAATCCAGTCGTCGACCTGGTTTGCGGCTTTCATTGCTTCTAAAAGCTGAAATCCAGGGAAAAGACACTGAATTCTAATATGGTCCTCTTCATTTAGCATGACGCTTACTTCCTCATTTTCAGAAAGCAAACAGCCGCCAAAAGGAGACTCTGTCAGATTAGGACTGATTAGATGTTTTTCAACAAGTACACGCTTTTCTAAAGGCTGTGCATCATTCATTCTAATCAAAACAAATTTGCCGATTCCGGGAATTTCTTGCTCTGAAAACTGATCTTCAAATTGCTGTATGATGGATGAGGCTTCTTCATTGGAATACCGCGTAGGGAACCGAATATGCTCAAAGTTCCTTGCTAAACGTATGCGGCTGCTGAGTACAATGTCACTTTCAGGTCCTTTCTGCTTCATCCAACTGCTTAGTGCGTCCTGAATAAAATGCTTTAGCGACATTACTCCTGTTCCTCCTCACTATCTGTACTTTTGAGTGATTGTTCTAATGAACGAATTTGATCTCTTACATGAGCTGCATTTTCAAATTCTTCTTGATGGATTAAGGATTCTAATTCCTTTTTTAGCATATCAATCTGCCGTCTGACATGAAGATTGCCGCCTATTCGTTTCGGTATCTTACCTGCATGCACAGTGTTTCCGCTGTGCACTTTACGTAGGATTGGTGTAATGTTGCTATGAAATGTTTTGTAACATTCAGAACATCCAAAACGGCCAATTTTTCTGAATTGCTGAAAAGTCATTCCGCATTTCGGACAAGCAGATATTTGCTCCGAGTGACTGAACATTTGAGTTCCTGCATTTTGAAATGAAGAATCCATGTTCAGTAAACCCGAAAGTAAATTATGAATAGAGAAACCCTGGTTTGCACTTATACCATATGAATCACTATTTTCTTTGGCACATTGTTCACAAATATGAACTTCTATTTTTTCTCCGTTAACAACCTTTGTAAAGTGAAAAGTGGCTGGTCTCTCGTGGCACTCTTGACAAATCAATCTTTTCACCCGCTTATTTTAATTTTAAAGAAGTCAGCATTGCCTTCATCATTCTCGCTCTTAATTCATCACGTTCAGGCAAGTCAATGTGTAAAACTGAGCGGTCCAT
>NZ_JAVAXX010000255.1:0-9119 GCF_042709275.1 Bacillus sp. LR_5
GCATATAGCCGGTTTTTCATTTTACTTTCTGCAGACGAAGAGCATTCAGAACAACGGAAACGGAGCTGAATGCCATTGCTGCTCCTGCTATCCACGGTGCTAAAAATCCAAGTGCTGCGATTGGGATGCCGAGGCTGTTATAGCCAAGCGCCCAGAATAAGTTTTGTTTAATGTTTTTCATTGTCAATCTGCTCATGCGGATTGCGTCAGCAATGCTGTTTAGATCGCCGCGAATCAGTGTAATGTCTGCTGTTTCCATGGCAATGTCCGTGCCAGTTCCAATCGCCATGCCGATGTCAGCTGTGGCAAGCGCCGGCGCATCGTTAATTCCGTCGCCTACCATTGCTGTCTGGCGGCCTTCTTTTTGCAAGCGGGCGATTTCCGCCGCCTTTTGTTCAGGAAGGACTTCCGCAATGATATTCGCAATTCCCGCTTCCTTCGCGATGGCTTCTGCGGTTCTGCGATTGTCTCCTGTCATCATGATGACATCAAGGCCCAACTCTTTCAGACGGGCAACAGCCTTCCGCGACGTATCCTTAATCGTATCTGCAACTGCTACTAGCCCCGCTGCTTCTCCATCAATGGATACAAGCATAACTGTTTTCCCTTCGGCCTCTAGCTCTTCCATTTGGGCGAGAAGAGCCCCATGCTCAACCTGTTCGCTCTCCATTAATTTTCTTGTGCCGACGAGAATGCTTTTTCCTCCGGCTTCAGCCAAAATGCCTGCGCCGACTTTTGCTTCAAAGCGGGTAAGTTTCGGTATCTCAAGCCCTTTATCTTTCACGCCAGCAATAATCGCTTCGCCAAGCGGATGCTCTGATCCCGTTTCCGCTGCCGCTGCAAATTGAAGCAAATCTTTTTCTTCAAAATGGCCGAATGGAATGGCATCTGTCAGATGCGGCTTCCCGTTTGTCACGGTTCCGGTTTTATCAAGAACAATGGTATCGAGACGATGTGTTTTTTCTAAATGCTCGCCGCCTTTAAATAAAATCCCGAATTCAGCAGCGCGTCCAGATCCAGCCATTATGCTCGTCGGAGTGGCAAGACCGAGGGCGCAAGGACAGGCAATGACAAGAACCGCAATGAACTTGCTGATCGCTTCAGCAAAATCGCCAGGAGCCGCCCAAAGGTACCAAATGAGAAAAGTGAGAACGGCAATCCCCAATACAATGGGTACAAAAATGCCTGAAATCTGGTCAGCGAGACGCTGGATCGGTGCTTTTGACCCTTGTGCTTCCTCAACAATTTTGATGATATGAGAAAGCGCAGTATCCTTTCCGACGTTGACAGCTTTAATTTTCAGAAAGCCGTTTGCGTTAACGGTTGAACCTGTCACGCTGTCACCAGGATTTTTGTCAACAGGAAGACTTTCTCCTGTAATCATCGATTCGTCAACCGCTGAACGGCCTTCAACCACTTCTCCGTCGACAGGAATTCGTTCGCCAGGTTTGACGTAAACAATGTCATTAACAAGCACTTCGTCGATCGGGATGATTTGCTCCTGTCCGTCTCTTACAACAGTCGCTGTTTTCGCTTGAAGCTTCATCAGCTTTTTAATCGCATCCGAGGAACGGCCTTTTGCTTTTGTTTCAAACAACTTGCCTAATAAAATCAGCGTCAGCAAAATCGCGCTTGTTTCATAGTAAAGGCCGTCTGTATGCCCGTGAGAGCCAAGGCTTTGAAAAGTAAGATAAAGACTATAAGCGTAAGCAGCCGTCGTACCGAGGGCGACCAATACATCCATATTGGCGCTTTTATTTCTGAGCGCCTTATACGCACCCACATAAAACGGCCAGCCGATCAGAAACTGGACTGGTGTCGCCAGCGCAAACTGCATCCACGGATTGAGAAATATATCCGGTACCCAAATGAATGATGTAAATGTAAAATGGCTCACCATCGCCCAAAGCAATGGAAACGACAGGACAGCTGAAAAAATCAGTCTCGCCGTTTGCTTCCGTTCTTCTTTCTTTTTAGCAGCAGCCTCACTGTCCTGTTCACCCTTCAACTTTAGCTTATATCCAAGCTTATCTACCGCTTCTTTCAAATCGCTGACAGACGCTTCTTTTGGATTGTATTCGACCGTAACTGTTTCTAAAGCGAAGTTTACTGGAGCATTTGCGACGCCTTCTATTTTGTTAAGCCGTTTTTCAATCCGATTGGCGCAAGCCGCACAGGTCATGCCTTCAATATCGAATTCAGCTTTTTCTGTAACGACGTGATAGCCCAGCTTTTCTATTTTTTCTTGAATCGCTGCAGTCCCTGTTTCAGCAGGATCGTAGATTACATTTGATGTTTCCGTTGCCAGATTAACATTTGCATCCGTGACACCGGGCATCCGCTTCAGGCCTTTTTCAATTCTGGCAGCACATGCCGCACAGGTCATACCAGAGACCTGCATCGCGATTTCCTTTTGTTCACTCAACATACTCACTCCTTTATATACACCTGGGGGGTATATAAAAATGAAAGAAATATCGCGCCTCCCTAAAGGCGCGATACCTTGAATCACTCAGCTACGTCATAGCCCTGATCCTCTATCGCATCCGCAATATCTTTGACTGATACTTTGTCAGCATCAAACGAAACATCGACTTTACCCGCTTCCAGATTGACATGAACGGCACTGACGCCGTCCAGTTCTCCTACGCTTGTTTCTACTGCTTTGACGCAGTGCTGACAGGACATTCCTTCAACTTGCAATGTTTTTTGTTCCATAATCAATTCCTCCTGTTTATTCTTTGTATTTTTATCCTACCATACCCCCGTAGGGTATTACAATAAAAATACGCTTTATGATTTTGTGAACTTTTTAAATACGTCCAAAAGCTCAGAAATGGCCTGTTCCCCGTCTCCGCTTTTGATGGCATCTGCAACACAATGATGGGCATGATCCTCAAGCAAATGAAGCGCCACATTTTTCATTGCCGCCTGAACAGCTGAAATTTGCACAAGAATATCTACACAATATCTGTCGTTTTCCACCATGTTTTGAATGCCTCTGACTTGACCCTCAATCCGCTTAAGCCGGTTTGTAATCTGATCTTTTTCTTTCGAGCTTTTATGGTTTAATGTTTTATGTTCGTTATGCTTTTCCATGCGCACACCTCTGTTTAATGATATTAATTCCCATTATACTGATTGTCCAAACGGTTGTCTAAGCATGCCGACGCAAAAAATGAATCAGTTAGGTTTTACCATTTGATCAGGAGGGTATATACTTCTGTTGATAACGCTTTTAAAGGGGAGAAGAAAAGTGGATACGATCAAGGTTGGGATATTAGGATACGGATTGTCCGGTTCTGTTTTTCACGGGCCGCTGCTGGATGTTCTGGATGAATATCAAATCAGCAAAATCATGACATCTCGGACAGAAGAAGTGAAACGGGATTTTCCAGATGCTGAGGTTGTACATGAGCTTGAGGAAATCACAAATGACCCTGCCATTGAGCTTGTCATTGTCACCACCCCGAGCGGCCTTCATTACGAGCATGCTATGGCATGCATACAGGCCGGAAAACATGTTGTGATGGAAAAACCAATGACAGCAACGGCCGAAGAGGGGGAAACATTAAAAAGGGCTGCCGATGAAAAAGGCGTATTATTAAGCGTATATCATAACCGACGCTGGGATAACGATTTTTTAACGATTAAAAAGCTGATCTCTGAGGGATCCCTTGAAGATATCAATACATATCAAGTTTCCTATAACCGCTACAGACCTGAAGTTCAAGCGCGGTGGCGGGAAAAAGAAGGCACTGCCACTGGTACGCTGTATGATCTCGGCTCCCACATCATAGACCAAACCCTGCATTTGTTTGGGATGCCTAAAGCCGTGACTGCAAAAGTGATGGCCCAGCGGGAAAATGCCGAAACGGTTGACTATTTTCATTTAACCCTGGATTATGGCAAGCTTCAAGCCATTCTATACGGAGGATCAATCGTTCCGGCAAACGGACCTCGTTATCAAATCCATGGAAAAGATTCCAGCTTTATCAAATACGGAATTGACGGACAGGAAGACGCACTCAGAGCGGGAAGAAAACCAGAGGATGACAGCTGGGGTGCAGATGATCCGGAGTTTTACGGACAGCTTACAACCATTCGTGGCTCCGGCAAAAAAACAGAAACGATTCCATCAGTAAATGGCTCCTACCTTACTTATTACCGTAAAATAGCGGAAAGCATACGAGAAGGTGCTGCGCTGCCAGTCACTGCTGAGGAAGGTATTAATGTCATCCGCATCATTGAAGCCGCGATGGAAAGCAGTAAAGAGAAACGAACCATTATGCTGGAGCACTAAAACAAAAGCCTCCCCAAATAAGGGGAGGCTTTTTCATTAGAATGTTTTTCCTGCTTCTTTCGCACGCGCAATCGCGTCTTCTTTGATTTGCTGTGCTTTATCAGGCTCCGCATTATGTCCCTCTACGAAAATGCCATCGAATGATGGTACGCCGAAGAAGTTCATCATGATGCCGATGTAGCGGTGCCCCATTTCCATCTCAGCCGCAGGGCCTTCTGAATAGTAGCCGCCGCGCGCTTGGATATGAATTGCTTTTTTATCAGTTAACAAGCCGACAGGACCTTGTTCTGTGTATTTGAATGATTTTCCTGCAACAGCAACAGAATCGAGATACGCTTTCATCACTGGCGGGAATGAGAAGTTCCATAAAGGAGTAACAAATACGTACTTATCAGCTGATGCAAATTGATCGCTAAGCTCTCCCAAACGGCCTACTTTCGCTTTTTCGCTTTCAGAAAGCTCTTCAAAGCCTGTACCTGACTGAAGCTTTCCCCATCCGCTGAATACATCTGCGTCAATATGCGGGATGTTTTCTTTGTACAAATCGATATGTACAACTTCATCATTTGGATTCGCTTCTTTGTAAGATTCGATAAATGCTTTACCTGTTGCCATACTGTACGAAGTTGCTTCGTCATGTGGATGAGCAGTGATATATAATACTTTTGCCATTTTTACCAGCCCTTTCGTTTTTAAAAATCACACATCAATTATTATCATACAGATGCATAATGATTATTCTGTCTCTCTTAGACTTTATTATAGAGACAAAGAAATTTACTTTCAAGTAAAACATCTCGAATTAAAGATTATTTAACTTTCCCAAACAGCTTACTTTTCAAAAGCTGTTCTCAAGCCGGAATACAGCGCGGACAATTCTTTACTGATCCGAGGATAATGAGGGACATGCGGCACTTGAATATCCGCAGGCATCCTTTTCATGATAAAGGATTGCTCAGCCTGTTCAAAAAACGCCCGCAGCTGGTTGATCTCTTCATCAGAAAACGGAGCAGACGGACGGCGGTGAGCTTGCGCCGAGAGCAAATAGTACCCTAAGTGCTGAGCACCGGAAATGGCAGGCCAGAGCGCATCCGCATTCGCGTGAGGAAACTCGCCAAGCGCCTTGTCATACGCATCCCGAAGCCTGACAAGACTCACCCTTAACTTGTGTTCGTCGGCAATTTGCCCGGTTAACAGTTTCTCCATAAACTGCCCTTCCAGCCGGATGACATTCCGCACAAGTTCTGGCAGCCGCTTGGTTGAAAACCGCCGCCACAAAAGCATTGTTCCCAACAGCCCGATCAAGCTGCCGACAGCTACATCAGTCAGCCTCGCTATCATAAAATAACCGGCACCCGCGCCGCCATGCATACTTTCTGTGATAACAAGCGCATTTGCGGTTAAAAAGGGAACAGCCAGCGCATAATTGCGGACGATCAGCATCTCAAGAAGACATTGCAGCGCTGCAATACATAACGCAAGATAAACACCGCCCGGCTTAAAAAACAAGATTGCGCCTGCCAGCATAACACCGATCACCGTTCCGGCCGAACGCTGAATAGCCCTGTGAAGCGTAAAAACAACAGTAGTGCCAAGCATGACCGCTGCTGCCGAAAGCGGAATCCAATAGGAGCGTGCAAAGCCGAATGCGAGGGCAAACATATCGGCGGCAAACAGAACAATTCCGTACTTTAACGCTCTAATCAAAACTGGAGACTTCCAGTCAAAAGCATTTCTCAAAAAGTAAAAAGAGGATGGCAGGCGGCTTGGTTCCCCGTCAAGCTGCTTATCAAAACGTCCTGAAGCGATATGCAAAACCTCATTGATTTCTTCAAACAGCTTCCGCCTAGGCTCAGATTCGTTCTCATTAATCTGAAACGTACCGGAAACCCGTGCATGCGCAAGCATATCTCCGGTTTGGCGAAGTGCCTTTTCAATCTGCGCGGTCTCTCTGTCCGGCGTTTCAGCTGAAAAATGAATAATGGCAATGAATATGTCGTCAGCTTTTTCAAGCAGGCGGAAAAACCGTTCATCATGCCGCGATTTTTTCCGTTTATTCCCTTTCCCAAGAACCGTTTGTCGGGCTGTTCTAAGCATGAGCACCGTCTGATGCTGTGCGTTATGAAAACCTGGCGTTCCGACGGCTGAAAGACATGCAGCCAGCTGATGATATGTTTTTTGCAGCACCGCTCCCTCCGGTCCATGTTTGTTCCATAACCAGCCGATTAAAGCGATACCCATGGCGAAAATGCCGCCGAGAAACGTCAGTCCCGCTCTGAACAGCGCTTGTGAAGGATCGGCCGGCAGCCCGGAACTGACTAAAAAGGCAAGGACAAAAAACATCGGCGCAGGGCCTTGAATGCCGAGCGCGCTAAAAATAAACATCGCCGCTGCACCGATCAGCCCCAAAACAGCCGCCATCATCCAAAGCGTCCCGGACAAAAGCGTCCCTAAACCAAATGAGAGGGCGATCCCAATAGAAACCAAGAGCAGCTTCAAGGCGCGCTTTTTGTACGATTCACCGCCCGCATATAAATAAACAAAGCCTCCGATACTTGCAATTAATCCGTAATCCGTGTGACCTGCCAATGCACCGACCAGCACAGGAAACCCTGAAGCGAAACCTGATCCGATAGCCTTTTTCCAAGGAAATGGATTTGCATGAATGCGAAAGGCATCCTTCACGATAGGCATGATTCTTTGATTGTTCGCAGCAGTTTTGTTCATTTGACAAAATCCTTTTCAATGAATGTGTAGAACTTTTCCCGTTTCTTCGCTTTAGTATGCCCAAAAACGCGGTTAGCTTCTCAATTGGTGCGCCCGATAAAAAAACAGAGACTTATACCGTCTCTGCTTGCATGACATCAGTTTATTATAAAAGCGGCACCTGTCAGGACTGTTTTGTCCTTCTGCCTTCCTTCAAGAGCAGGTGAATAAAAAATAAAGGATAAATCAATAGATACCCATTAAACAGCCACCACACAAGATCAAAGTCACTGCTGAATGTCCAGAATGATAGCGCCTGCAGACCTGAACAACAGGTCAGCACAAGAGAAATCAGCGCCATCAGCTTCCAGTCAGCTCGATTCACCCGCTGTAGGTACAAGCTGTACAACCCTGTGACAGAAATCAGGATATCCAGCGGAAAAAAAGACCAGTTCCAAGCAATCATAAACGGATGGTCATGATGTTTAAAAGCCCAGCTTTCCGGTATGAGCGAAAACCCGGCTGACAGCCAGTACAAGATAAAACCGATATCAGTCACGAGAAAAAACAGCTTCATATATCTCATTTGTACTGCCCGCTTTTATGTACCGGCTCAGACACCGCAGCATGCTCGATCAGGTTTAAAGACACAACACCGGCAATAATCAAACCAATTGAAATGACTTTCATGACACTAACATGTTCTTGAAAAAACAAAAAACCAATGACTGTAATCAGGACGATTCCCATCCCTGACCATACAGCATAAGCAACAGATACATCAATGGATTTAAGCGTAAGCGTCAGAAAGAAAAGACTCCCTCCATAAAAGAAAATCAACAGCAAACTGGGAATAAGCTTTGTAAAACCGGACGATAGCTTCATGCTGACCGTTCCCGCAACCTCAAACAAAATCGCCGAGCATAGAAACACCCAATTCATGTCGCATCAGCCTCCTCATCAGCTGTTATACCGTTAAACAAAACATCTACAATTGATTCAAGCACCTCTCCTGTCGTGAACTGATGTTTCAGCGGATATTCAGGGTCATACACTTGATTGATGCTCCCTATATACATGTGAACAAACAGGTCCGGATTGATGTTTCTGATTCTCTTTTGCTGTTTGCACTCGTTTAATAATGCTAGGACAATCGCCCATTCTTCCTTAATAAACGCGTCTAATGTAAGCCACGCATCGTAATGGTATTTCTTTAGTTCATTTAATAATCCCATGTTCAGCAGTTCCATCCCCTGCGGAAGGCTGATCAGCATTTTTTTCACCTTTTCGAGCACATTTAAACTTTCATTTTCATAGATGTCTCTTTCTATTTGCTTCATTTCAGCTATAAATTGTTCGACAACCGCCTCAACAAGCTGATCTTTAGATGAATAATATGCATAGAGCGTCCGCTTGCTCGTTCCCAGCGCTGCCGCCAAATCATTCATCGTAAATGAAAATCCTTTCTGCTTGATCAGCCGGATGGTTTCCGCCATAATTCTTTTTTCCACATTAATCCCCCACTTCCGGTACCAATAAAACTATTTCGGTACCAATATTATACGGCAGAAATTTATGGAAATCAACAATATATAAAAAACCTCTCCTGTTGGGAGAGGTTTAAAAGACACTGCGGACCAAACCGCCGTCTGCCCGAAGTGCCGCGCCATTGATCGCAGAGGAAAGCGGGCTGCTTAAAAATGTAACGAAGTGGGCGATTTCTTCCGGACGGATCAGTCTTTGAATAATAGATGTCGGCCGGTTTTCTTTCATAAAACGTGCCTCAGCTTCTTGAACAGTCAGGTTTTCACCAGGATACAGCGAGTTCAGCATGGTTTCCACACCCTCTGTTAAGGTAGAGCCCGGCATGACGGTGTTGACTGTGACATTCGTGCCGGTTGCCAGCTCCGCCAAACTGCGGGAAATGGACAGCTGCATCGTTTTTGTCGCACTGTAATGGGCCATTTCCTGTGACGGCATAATTGCTGCTTCACTGGCAATGAAAATCACACGCCCTTCCTTTTTCTCTATCATGTTATGCAAATACCTGCGTGTCAGCCTTACCCCGCTCATAATATTCACTTCAAAAAAACGAAACCATTCATCGTCG
>NZ_JAVAXX010000256.1:0-9089 GCF_042709275.1 Bacillus sp. LR_5
GCATAAAAACATCCTTGCCGGCACTCGGCAAGGATGTTTTTATCTTACTTTTTTTCGGACAGCCATTTGGCAATAACAGCGGCTTCGTTATCCTCTACAAGCCCCTTTGGCATATTGCCGCGGCCGTTTTTAATAATGCTTTCAATTTTGTGTTCATCGTATTTGCCTCCGACCTCTTGGAGATTAGGCCCTGACACACCTTCTAAATCCTTGCCGTGGCAGCCTACGCAGCTTTGCTGATATAATTCTTCCCCTTCAGATGCAGTGGCTTCCGTCTTGCTGCCAGTGTCTGTCTTCTCTTCTTTTGCATCGTTTGATCCGCAGGCAGCCAACAGAACAGAAAGCGCAAATCCAATCATTAGTATCGATAACTTTGATTTCATGTTGAGAAGCACAACTCCTTTACGATCTCTTCCATATTATAACCTCGTTTAAGCGCGTTTGAAACCCTCGCCCAGCACCTCGCTCGCGTCTGCTACAATCACAAAAGCTGACTCATCAATCTGTTTGACGATTTGTTTCAATTTGGTGAATTCAGTTTGCCCAACCACGCACATTAAAATCGGACGGTCATCGTCAGTATATCCGCCGACTGCAGAAATTTTTGTCACGCCTCTGTCAATCTTCTGTAAGACAGCCTCCTTGACAGCCTGCTCCTGCTTTGTAATGATGAGCGCCATTTTTGAACGATTAAAGCCGACTTGCACAACATCAATGGTTTTGCTGGACACATAGACGCCAAGCATGGCATATAAGCCTTGCTCAATATTAAATACAATCATAGCCGTAACAACGATCATTCCGTCAATGATGGCGAGACACTTCCCCAATGACAGACCGGAGTACTTATGAATGATCTGTGCAGCCAAGGCTGTTCCTCCCGTCGATCCTTTCCCTAAGTACACAATACCAATTCCGATACCTATCCCGACACCGCCAAAAATCGCCGCCAAGAGTTCATGATGAGTGGCGGGCTGAATATCCCTTGTCAGAAACACTACTAGCGGCAAAAACACAGAACCTGCAAGCGTCTTTAGCCCAAATTTCCCACCGAGCAAAATGACGCCAGCAATAAATAAAGGGATATTAATAATCCACTGTACATACGCTGCTTCAAAACCATATGATTGTAAAATCGTACTGATCCCGCTGACACCGCCGGCGGCAATCTTGTTCGGAAGCAAAAATACATTAAAGGACACGGCCGTAATCGCTGCTCCTATCAATATGTATACATAATCCCGCAAAATCCACAATGTTTTATTCCGTACGTCCATCATATATCCTCCGTTTCTTCCAATGCTCTCCGATAGCATTTTAATCCTTCCCTGATTAGATGTAAATAACACCCAAATACAGTGGTAATATGCTAAAGCAGCAGTGAAATCAAGGATATAAGGAATTAAAAAAACACACCCGTATGCATCAGGTGTGTTTTTCAGCTTATGAAAGCTTAGAACGCAGGTAGGCATCAATAAACGTATCAATGTCACCATCCATTACAGCTTGAACGTTCCCCATTTCTGTATTGGTCCGATGATCTTTTACCATGGAATACGGATGGAATACATAAGAACGGATTTGGCTGCCCCAGCCGATTTCTTTTTGTTCACCGCGAATTTCATCCAGCTCTGCCTGCTGCTCTTCAATTCTGCGCTGATACAGCTTGGCCTTCAGCATTTTCATGGCTCTTTCACGGTTTTTAATTTGTGAGCGCTCCGTTTGGCATGTCACAACTACGTTCGTCGGCAAGTGAGTAATCCGAACGGCTGAATCCGTCGTATTGACGTGCTGTCCGCCCGCGCCGCTTGCACGGTACGTGTCAACTTTAATATCCTCCGTACGAATATCAATATCAATTTCATCGTTAAATTCAGGCATGACTTCACATGAAACGAAAGATGTGTGGCGGCGGCCTGATGAATCAAATGGTGAGATCCGCACAAGACGATGGACACCTTTTTCTGCTTTGAGATACCCGTAAGCATTATGTCCTTTGATGAGCAATGTCACTGACTTGATTCCAGCCTCGTCACCTGGAAGATAATCGAGTGTTTCTACTTTAAAGCCGCGGCGCTCTCCCCATCTTGTATACATTCTAAGAAGCATAGAGCCCCAGTCCTGTGACTCTGTACCGCCAGCACCAGGGTGCAGTTCTAAAATCGCGTTATTTTTATCATACGGTTCGCTGAGAAGAAGCTGAAGCTCAAACTCATTGAACTCTTTTGTTAATGATTTTAGTTCTTTTTCAAGCTCAAGCTGGAGATCAGTGTCCGGCTCTTCTTTCAAAAGATCATGAGTCATTTGTAATTCTTCGTGGGATTCATTCAATTTTTTATACGAATTGACATAATCCTTTAAACCGTTTGCTTCATTTATAACCGTTTGAGCTTTTTGCTGATCATTCCAGAATTCCGGATCAGCCATTTGTTCATCTAGCTCAGCAATGCGGGCCTCCTTTGATTCGAGGTCAAAGAGACCCCCTAAAGTCCGCTAAACGAGAAGCCATATTTTCGAGCTCTGCTCTGATTTCTGATAATTCCATTTCATTCACCTCATTAAAAGATCCGCAGGCGCCTGCAGGCGCCGCGGTCAGTAAACTTGCCGGGGCGAACTATTCAGTACGGCCGCAGCAATTTTTATATTTTTTCCCGCTTCCGCAGTGGCATGGGGCATTTCGTCCGATATCAACCACTTTGCGAACCGGTGCTTTCTTTGCTTTTTTGTTATCGTCGCCTTCTTGCGGCTGATGAGCTGTTGTTTGACCTTGTACAACCTCTTCACGCTCCAGATTGTTTTCAATCTCAGCTTTCATCACAAATTTTGCGACTTCGTCCTCAATTGATTCAATCATATGCTCAAACATCGCAAAACCTTCCATTTGATACTCACGAAGCGGGTTCGTCTGCGCGTAAGCACGAAGGTGAATCCCTTGGCGGAGCTGATCCATCGCATCAATATGATCCATCCATTTAGAATCAACGGCACGAAGAACGATAACTTTTTCGAATTCGCGCATTTGCTCTTTGCCGAATTGCTCTTCCTTCTCATTATATTTTGTGATGATGCGATCCATAATGAGCTCAAGCATTTCATCCGGTTCTTTGCCGAAGATATCGCTCTTCTCAAGCGCACCTTCATCAAGATAAGTTGTGTTGATAAGATCAACTAGACCGTCAAGCTTCCACTCCTCAGGAAGCTCTTCTCTTGGCGTATAGGCTGCAATTGCGCGTTCGAGAGAAGACTTGATCATATTTTCAACGATTTCACGCAGGTTTTCAGAGTCAATGACTTCAAAGCGCTGCTTATAGATGACCTCACGCTGCTGGCGGAGAACATCATCATATTGCAGAAGCTGTTTACGCGAATCGAAGTTATTGCCTTCGACGCGTTTTTGAGACGATTCTACCGCGCGAGATACCATTTTGCTTTGGATTGGAGTAGAGTCGTCCATGCCGAAGCGGTCCAGCATCGCCATTGTCCGCTCAGCTCCGAATCTGCGCATCAATTCATCTTCCATAGAAAGATAAAATTGAGTAATCCCCGGGTCTCCCTGACGTCCGGAACGACCTCGAAGCTGATTGTCAATCCGGCGTGATTCATGTCGTTCTGTTCCGACAACAGCGAGCCCGCCAAGCTCTTTTACACCTTCGCCAAGCTTAATGTCCGTTCCGCGCCCCGCCATGTTAGTCGCAATCGTAACTGCGCCTTTTTGGCCGGCCTCTTCAATGATCTGCGCTTCACGTTCATGGTTTTTGGCATTTAACACTTGATGCGGAATTCCTTTGTTTTTAAGCAGCTTAGAAATCAATTCAGATGTTTCAACGGCAACCGTACCGACGAGAACAGGCTGTCCCGTCATGTAACGCTGTGCGACATCCTCCGCAACTGCCTTAAACTTTCCTTCCATCGTGCGGTAAATTAAATCCGGTCGGTCATCACGGACAACAGGCCTGTTGGTAGGGATCGTGACAACCTGCATGTTGTAGATGTTGCGGAATTCTTCTTCCTCTGTCTTAGCTGTACCCGTCATACCGGCAAGTTTTTCGTACATCCGGAAGTAGTTTTGGAACGTAATCGTCGCCAAGGTCATGCTTTCGTTTTGAATCTCAAGCCCTTCCTTCGCTTCAATCGCTTGGTGAAGCCCCTCACTGTAGCGGCGGCCTTTCATCAGACGTCCCGTGAAGGAATCAACAATAACAACCTGTCCGTCTTCCACTACATAGTCAACGTCCTTTTGCATCGCAACGTGAGCTTTTAAGGCCTGGTTGATATGGTGGTTGAGCGCGACATGCTTCACATCAAAGAGGTTATCGATGCCGAATGCTTTTTCCGCCTTCGTCATTCCTTCTTCAGTAAGCTGTACAGCTTTTGTTTTGATATCGTACGTGTAATCCTTCTCCGCTTTTAACGTGCGGACAAAAGCATTTGCCTGTACGTACAGCTTAGTGGATTTTGCAGCTTGTCCAGAAATGATAAGCGGTGTTCTTGCTTCATCAATTAAAATAGAGTCAACTTCATCTATTACCGCAAAATGAAGCGGGCGCTGAACCATCTGCTCTTTATAAAGAACCATATTGTCACGCAAATAGTCGAAGCCAAGCTCGTTGTTTGTGGAGTAAGTAATGTCAGCGGCATAAGCTTCCCGTTTTTCGTCTTTTGACATTGAGTTTAAATTCAAACCGACAGTCAAACCGAGAAACTCGAAAATTTTCCCCATTTGCTCAGCGTCACGGCTTGCCAAGTATTCGTTGACAGTCACGACGTGTACGCCTTTACCGGTTAACGCATTTAAATAAACAGGCAAGGTAGACGTTAATGTTTTCCCTTCCCCCGTTTTCATTTCCGCTATATTTCCGTCATGAAGCGCCACGCCCCCCATGAGCTGGACTTTAAACGGAAACATGCCTGTTACGCGGCGTGAAGCTTCTCGAACAACAGCGAAAGCTTCAACAAGAAGATCATCCGTTGTCGCCCCTTTTTCAAGACGCTCTTTAAATTCAATTGTTTTATGTTTCAACGCGTCGTCAGAGAGATTTTCATAGTCTCCGCGAATCGCATCAATATCGTTAGCAATTTTTTCGTATCTATTCAGCGTACGTTTTGTTGGATCAAACATTTTATTTAAAATTCCAAGCATTTATAACGCTCCTCTATCATCACATGCCTATTTTAGAGGCATGTATAAATAATTTACTAGTCCATGTATACCTCTCATTATCATATCATACCTTTTGTTATTTCCAAAGAATTTGCAAATAAGAAAAACAAAAACCTTCCGCGGACATCACGGAAGGCTTCTCTTCATTATTCAGTCGGTTCAATTAAGCCATATTTCCCGTCATTTCTGCGGTACACGACATTTGTAAGGTTTGTTTCCGCATTTGTGAAAACAAAGAAATTATGGCCGAGCATATTCATTTGCAGGATCGCTTCTTCACTATCCATCGGCTTTAAATTAAAGCGTTTCTGACGGACGATATCCAAGCTCTCCTCCTCTTCTATGTCATCCTGAACCGCAATATCTGTATCAGAGCCAAGACCGTTTGCCAATAAATATTTTGGAGAGCCCTGCTCACGGAATTTACGGTTTACTTTCGTTTTATGCTTACGGATTTGACGTTCCAGTTTGTTTGTTGCGAGATCAATTGCGTTGTACATATCCTCGTTATGCACCTCGGACCGAAGCGCCAGATCTGTCATCGGAATCGTAACCTCAACCTTAGACTCCTTGTCATTGTAAAACTTCAAGTTGACGTTCACATCAGCATCCACGCTATGGTCAAAATAGCGCTCCAGCTTGCCGATCTTCCTCTCGACATGATCCTTTAACGCGGGTGTCACTTCAATATTTTCTCCTCTGATGTTATAGTTCATCAAAGAACGCCTCCCTTTTATTAAGGATATGTATCTATTTCTCTTTTACCCTTTACAATTCCTGCTGAAACATAAATCTTTTGTGAAAATTCAGTGAACTTTGTCGAATTTTGTTTGTATTTGCTCTGTTATTGGCGGTTCGGAGGTATATGTATATGCTGATTGAACGAAACAAATACCTCACACACGCCTAATTGATTAAAAAGGGTTCCATACATTGATGAATAGACAGCATCCATTTTCTATAATGAATCAGAAAATGTTCCTTTAAATACTCACAGAACTCATGAGAGGGAAAAGAGAAAGAGACCAATTGATCAAACTCCGCAAAAATTTGGTCAAATGCTTTCACACAAATTTCAGCACACCGCGAATCCATAATGAAGAGAAGTGTTGAATGTGTTGAATCCAAATAAAAAAAGGCTTGGATCAGATCTTGGTAGATCCGATCCCCTTCTGTTTTTGATAAATTCTCTTCAGCCTCTATCAAATAACACAACCCTTCTTCAATGGTAAAAAGAAGATGATAATAAGCTGATAAAAGCGTATAATCTTCAATGCTCTTCAAGGCACTCACCTATTTACGCTTGTCATAATATGTGCCGTCAATCGTAATGTTGTTATAAGGGTTTAAATACGTCGTATGCATCACACGTTTTCTTTTCATCTGCTGAAGTTCTGCTGCGATTGACTGCTTCAGTCGTTCCATTTCCTTCACAATAAGCTGATCCCATGTCAGCACTAGCTTCATCTGCTTTCGCTCTTCTTCTGAAAGCGGCAGAGATATCTCCTGAATCAGTTCAGACCGTTTAGCCACAAAGTCTTCAATTTGTTTTAAAAGCTCATCGCTTTCCGGCGTATTTTGTATGTGTGACAGCATACTCTTCGTCTCAGTGTATAGTTGATCTATGTTATTCATGCGATCCCGCCTGATCCGTGCCGGTCCTTCCGTTCACTTTGAATCGCTTGTTTCCAAGCATCGCGAAAATCTGTTACATAGCCTTCAACCTCAGCCAGCATACTCGTATCATTTTTGATATTTGCCTGTACCAATCTTCGATACATATAATCGTACATCGCACCCATGGAAGCGGAAAGCTCTATGTTACGGTTAAGTGTAAAATTTAATTCCTGAATAATATTTTGCGCTTTAATCAGATTCTCATTTTTACGTTCCATATCATCATTCTCGATGGCCTGAGAGGCAAGTCTTATAAATTTCAAACAGCCATTATACAGCATAAGCGTCAGTTCACCGGGTGTAGCCGTATTCACTGAATTTTGCTGATAGGCTGTATAAGGATTTTGGATCGCCATGTGTCATCCTCCAAATTACATTTATTGTACAAGAAGCTGTGATAAATAGGACGCTTGTTCGTTCATTTTTTGAATCGCAGAATCCATTGCACTGAATTTTGTATAATAGCGGTTTTCTATTGTGGTCAACCGGTCCTGCATTTTGGTAATATCTGTGCTGATCGTGTTTAAATTTTTACCGATTGAATAATCATTGGTTCCCATTGTCGAGTTGCCGGCTTTTGCTTCAATGCTCTTCACCGTACTTTTTAGGGTGTCACCGATGCGTTTCATAATCCCTTTATCACTATAGGCGCTGCTGTTCGACCCACTTGTAAATAAAGCGGCAACGCTTTGCGGATCTTCTTGTATTTTGGCTTTCAGTTTGTCTTCATTAATCTCTAAATGCCCCCGCATTTGGTAAGCACTTGAGGTTGTTATGCCGAATTCTGTCAATTGATAGGTTTTCCCATCCGCATTAACTTGAGTATAAAAGTCAGTCCGCATTTGGTTCGTGCCGGTGCTGATGCTGGAATCATTTCTAAGCAATCCGCTTTTCGCCTTCTCCTCCCAGAGCTCTACCTCTTTATCGGACATGGCTTCTTTTTGTTCACTCGTGAGCGGCGTATAGTCTCGGTATTTTTCTTCTTTCAGCTTTTCATTCAGGCTGTCAACCATTTCATTGTATTTATCTACAAACTCTTTGATTTGGTTATAAATCCCGTCAACATCAGTAGAAACAGATGTGGTAACAGGGCCTGTGGCTGCAGTTGTATTTTTAATCGAGTAAGTAACACCATTCACCGTGAAATTGTTTGTCAGCTTCTCCATTTCAAAGCCGTTGATTGTGACTTTGGCATTTGTGCCTTCTTTGTAAGCAGTGAGCTTATTATCAGCATCCAAAGAAAAACCAAGCTGGCCGGACATAAAGTCAGCTGTAGCAGAGTCTGCTGCCTGTATGCTGCCCCCTGCACCTGTTGCTTTAGAAGAAAACGCAATTGTTTCTACGTACTCTGTACCATTCCAAATTTTATCTTTAAAAGCTGATACTCCTAGATCTGAGCTGTTAAGTTTAGAAATCACATTATCAATCGTATCGGCGCTCGTCACACTAATGTTCACTGCTTTTGCCGTTGTTTCGCCAGGCGCTACAACGTTAAATGCCAAATTGTAATCGCCTTGAGTGTATCCCGTATAATTGTTTGCCTTATACGTTGCTGCGGTTGCCAAGCTCGCCACTTCAACAGTAGAAGAAGAGTTTGGTGCACTTGCGCTTCCTGTAGCAGTTAACACAGACTCATTAGAGCTTGTCACAGTTTTGCTCTGATACGTGCTAGGATATGTCAACGTATTTTTAGACATATAATCTTGCAATTCTTTTATTTTTGTATTGACTTCACGATAGCTGTCACGCTGCCATTCAAGAGTCTGCTTTTTTTGCTTCAGCTTATCAAGCGGGGCTCTTTCTGTCTGCATCAGCTTTGATACAATATCATCTATATCCATTCCTGACGCCAGACCTGTTATTCTTGTGACCATCTCAAACCACTCCTATTCTACTTTTTTTCATCTACAAATAACCCAAGAAATTCAGTCATAGCCGCATAAAAATCAAGCCACCGTTTTGGTGGAATTTCGCGGATCACTTCATTTGTAGAGTCCTCTATTACCTTTACATAGTATTCATTTAACTTGTCATGAAGCTCGAACTTCAGATGAACTTGCGAAGGTTCCAAAAGCTTGTTCATTTCCCCCACCATTTCAGCAAGATTGGTATCTGAAACTTGATGAACAGGAACCTCGTTATCATTATCTTTCTGATTATGTATTTGAGTATCATAACGATCCCAAACAGGTTGTAACGTAGTGAGCCTTTCAATGTTCAATTGATCATCCCCTATGCCCCAATCTATCGT
>NZ_JAVAXX010000257.1:0-9003 GCF_042709275.1 Bacillus sp. LR_5
AGAAAATGAAATACGGAGGTCGTACGATTGAACATCAAGAAATGTAAACAGCTACTGATGTCATTGGTTGTGTTAACTCTAGCTGTCACGTGTCTGGCTCCAATGTCAAAAGCAAAAGCAGCCAGCGATCCAATTGATATCAATGCATCTGCTGCTATTATGATCGAAGCTTCTTCAGGTAAAATTCTTTACAGTAAAAATGCAGATAAGAGACTGCCAATTGCGAGTATGACAAAAATGATGACAGAGTATCTGTTATTGGAAGCAATTGATCAAGGTAAAGTGAAATGGGACCAAACCTATACGCCTGATGACTATGTGTATGAAATTTCCCAAGATAACAGCTTATCAAACGTTCCTCTTCGGAAAGACGGGAAATACACAGTAAAAGAATTATATCAAGCTACAGCAATTTATTCTGCAAATGCTGCTGCTATTGCGATTGCAGAAATCGTTGCCGGTTCTGAAACTAAGTTTGTTGAAAAAATGAATGCAAAAGCAAAAGAACTAGGCTTAACAGATTACAAATTTGTTAACGCAACAGGTCTTGAAAACAAAGATCTTCACGGGCATCAGCCTGAGGGGACAAGCGTAAATGAAGAAAGTGAAGTTTCTGCAAAGGATATGGCAATTCTTGCGGATCACTTGATTACTGACTACCCTGAGATACTGGAGACTTCCAGTATCGCCAAAACGAAATTCAGAGAAGGCACCGATGATGAAATGGACATGCCGAACTGGAATTTTATGCTGAAGGGGCTTGTCAGCGAGTATAAAAAAGCGACTGTAGACGGACTGAAAACAGGTTCTACTGACTCTGCGGGTTCATGCTTTACAGGAACAGCTGAACGCAACGGTATGCGTGTCATCACTGTTGTTTTAAACGCGAAGGGCAACCTTCATACAGGCCGTTTCGATGAAACGAAAAAAATGTTTGATTATGCTTTCGACAATTTCTCCATGAAAGAAATTTATGCTGAAGGCGATCAAGTAAAAGGCCATAAAACAATTTCAGTTGATAAGGGTAAAGAGAAAGAAGTAGGCATTGTGACAAACAAGGCGTTCTCTCTTCCTGTCAAAAATGGTGAAGAAAAGAATTACAAAGCGAAGGTCACACTGAATAAAGACAACTTAACTGCTCCTGTGAAAAAAGGAACCAAGGTTGGGAAGCTGACTGCGGAATACACAGGTGATGAAAAGGATTACGGATTCCTTAACAGCGATCTGGCTGGCGTAGACCTTGTTACAAAAGAAAATGTAGAAAAAGCAAACTGGTTTGTTTTGACAATGCGCAGTATCGGCGGATTTTTTGCCGGAATTTGGGGAAGCATTGTTGATACGGTAACCGGCTGGTTTTAATCAATTGAAAGAGCTCTGATGGATGTTAGGGCTCTTTCGCGTAATATACTGAAAAAACCCAATTTTTAATAAAAAATGATTTTCAAAGCGCTAAAAACCGAATAAAATAGTATATATCCATATGAATTATTGGATTTCTAGGATACAATAAGGATTAGAAATCATATAACTATACCTTGATTAGGGGGACCAAGAAATGGCTCAAACAGGTACTGAACGTGTAAAACGCGGAATGGCAGAAATGCAAAAAGGCGGCGTCATCATGGACGTCATCAATGCGGAACAAGCGAAAATCGCTGAAGAAGCTGGAGCTGTCGCTGTAATGGCGCTAGAACGTGTGCCAGCAGATATTCGCGCGGCTGGAGGAGTTGCCCGTATGGCTGACCCTACAATCGTGGAAGAAGTAATGAATGCAGTATCTATCCCGGTAATGGCAAAAGCGCGTATCGGACATATTGTTGAAGCGCGTGTGCTTGAAGCTATGGGTGTTGACTATATTGATGAAAGTGAAGTTCTGACGCCGGCTGACGAAGAATTTCATTTAAATAAAAATGAATACACAGTTCCTTTTGTCTGTGGCTGCCGTGATCTTGGTGAAGCAACACGCCGTATTGCGGAAGGTGCTTCTATGCTTCGCACAAAAGGTGAGCCTGGAACAGGTAATATTGTTGAGGCTGTTCGCCATATGCGCAAAGTTAACGCTCAAGTGCGCAAAGTAGTTGCGATGAGTGAGGATGAACTAATGACAGAAGCGAAAAACCTAGGTGCTCCTTACGAGCTTCTTCTTCAAATTAAAAAAGACGGCAAGCTTCCTGTCGTTAACTTTGCCGCTGGCGGCGTAGCAACTCCAGCTGATGCTGCTCTCATGATGCAGCTCGGTGCTGACGGAGTATTTGTTGGTTCTGGTATTTTCAAATCAGACAACCCTGCTAAATTTGCGAAAGCAATTGTGGAAGCAACAACTCACTTTACTGATTACAAATTGATCGCTGAGTTGTCAAAAGAGCTTGGTACTGCAATGAAAGGGATTGAAATCTCAAACTTACTTCCAGAACAGCGTATGCAAGAACGCGGCTGGTAAGAACATAGGAGCGCTGCTGACATGTTAACAATAGGTGTACTAGGACTTCAAGGAGCAGTTAGAGAGCACATCCATGCGATTGAAGCATGCGGCGCGGCTGGTCTTGTCGTAAAACGTCCGGAGCAGCTGAACGAAGTTGACGGGTTGATTTTGCCGGGCGGTGAGAGCACGACGATGCGCCGTTTGATCGATACGTATCAATTCATGGAGCCGCTTCGTGAATTCGCTGCTCAGGGCAAACCGATGTTTGGAACATGTGCCGGATTAATTATATTAGCAAAAGAAATTGCCGGTTCAGATAATCCTCATTTAGGTCTTCTGAATGTGGTTGTGGAACGTAATTCATTTGGCCGGCAGGTTGACAGCTTTGAAGCTGATTTAACAATTAAAGGATTGGACGAGCCTTTTACAGGGGTATTCATCCGTGCTCCGCATATTTTAGAAGCTGGTGAAAATGTTGAAGTTTTATCGGAGCATAATGGTCGTATTGTAGCCGCGAAACAGGGGCAATTCCTTGGCTGCTCATTCCATCCGGAGCTGACAGAAGATCACCGAGTGACAAAGCTGTTTGTTGAAATGGTTGAGGAATACAAGCAAAAGGCACTTGTATAAAACAGTTGAAAGCTGTGGAAACTTATAGTACATTATAAGCACAAATAAAGATCGAAAAGCGTTGATAGGAACTAGTAGGGAGCCTCTCTTTCTAAGAGAGCCGATGGTTGGTGCGAATCGGTGAAAGATGCTGTCTGAATCCATCCTTGAGCGAAATGCTGAAACAAGTAGGCATTTACGGGATAACCGTTATGTTTGAAAGTGGAAAACGAGTCTTTGATTTGTTTTCAATCAGGGTGGCAACGCGAGAGCTCTCGTCCCTTTATGGGGATGAGGGCTCTTTTTATTTTCGACAAATCAATAAAAAAAGGAGTGTTTCGCATGCTTGATACGAAAATGCTGAGAGCAAATTTTCAAGAAATTAAAGCAAAGCTTGTACACAAAGGCGAAGACTTAACTGATTTTGATAAGTTTGAGGCGCTGGATGATAGACGAAGAGAGCTTATCGGCAAGGTTGAAGAGTTAAAAGGAAAACGAAATGAAGTTTCTCAGCAGGTTGCTGTGCTGAAGCGTGAGAAAAAAGACGCGGATCACATTATTAAAGAAATGCGTGAAGTCGGCGAGGAAATTAAAAAGCTTGATGAAGAATTGCGAACAGTGGAAGCTGAGCTTGATACAATCCTTCTCTCAATCCCGAATATTCCGCATGAGTCTGTACCTGTCGGTGAAACAGAAGACGACAACGTAGAAGTGCGTAAATGGGGTGAAAAGCCTTCATTTGCTTATGAGCCGAAGCCGCACTGGGATATTGCGGATGAGCTGGGTATTCTGGATTTTGAACGTGCTGCCAAAGTAACAGGAAGCCGTTTCGTGTTCTATAAAGGCTTAGGTGCTCGTTTGGAGCGTGCGCTTTATAACTTTATGCTTGATCTGCATGTGGATGAGTATAACTACACTGAAGTGATCCCGCCATATATGGTAAACCGCGCAAGTATGACGGGAACGGGGCAGCTTCCTAAATTTGAAGAGGATGCATTTAAAATCAGAGAAGAAGATTATTTCTTAATTCCAACGGCGGAAGTGCCGATTACAAACATGCATCGCGATGAAATCCTTTCAGGTGACAGCCTGCCGATCAACTATGCGGCATTCAGTGCTTGCTTCCGTTCTGAAGCTGGTTCAGCAGGACGTGACACACGCGGATTAATTCGTCAGCACCAATTTAATAAAGTTGAGCTTGTAAAGTTTGTGAAGCCTGAAGATTCTTATGAAGAATTAGAGAAGCTTACAAACCAAGCAGAACGGGTTCTTCAGCTGCTTGAGCTTCCATACCGTGTCATGAGCATGTGTACGGGTGACTTAGGCTTTACGGCTGCGAAAAAATACGATATCGAAGTTTGGATTCCAAGCCAAGACACATATCGAGAAATCTCTTCTTGCAGCAACTTCGAAGCGTTCCAGGCGAGACGTGCGAATATTCGTTTCAGACGTGAAGCGAAAGGCAAGCCTGAGCATGTACACACACTGAACGGTTCAGGACTGGCGGTTGGAAGAACAGTTGCTGCTATCTTAGAAAATTATCAGCAGGAAGACGGAAGCGTTGTGATTCCGAAAGTGCTTCGTCCTTATATGGGGAATAGAGAAGTAATGAAACCGTAAATTATGGAAAGGCGTGCCTGACAAGGTGCGCCTTTTTGCTTATGTAAACACGGCATTTTCATAAAAACAAAAAAAGTTTTTAAAAAAGCTTGACCACACGAGAACATACGTGATATAGTAAGTCTTGTCGATACGGAGGAATACCCAAGTCCGGCTGAAGGGATCGGTCTTGAAAACCGACAGGGGTGTCAAAGCCCGCGGGGGTTCGAATCCCTCTTCCTCCGCCATATTGATTTTAATTCTAATGAAACACAAGCATATATTGGAGATTGTTTTGTCCGTTGCATTCGGTGCGGCGGATTTTTTATTTTAAAGAAAAAGTGAATCTCGACTGAGATTCACTTTTTTTGATTATCATGAATAACTGAAGCAATTTGATCTACAATATTTTCAATCGAGTTTTCGTCGTTCAGAAGATCATAATCTTCAATGCGAAGTTTTAAAACAGGGCAGGCATTAAAACCGCTTATCCAGTTCTCGTAGCGTGTATGCATTTCTTCCCAATAAGACCTGCTTGTCTGAAGCTCCATCTCACGGCCGCGTTGTTCAATCCGGTTTAAAATGTTCTCCAGATCTCCTTCTAAATAGATCAACACATCTGGGTGTGGGAAATACGGTGTCATTACCATTGCTTCGAAAAGGCTTGTGTAAGTCTTATAATCAACCTTTGACATTGTCCCTTTATCAGCATGCATTTTTGCGAAAATCCCTGTATCTTCATAAATCGAACGATCCTGTACAAAACCTCCGCCGGCTTCAAAAATTGTTTTCTGTTCTTTGAAGCGTTCAGCTAAGAAATAAATTTGAAGGTGAAAGCTCCAACGTTCAAAATCATGATAGAACTTTTCCAAGTATGGATTATGATCGACTTCCTCCAAAGATGTTTTAAATCCAAGCCGTTTAGCTAAAGTTTTTGTTAAAGTCGATTTTCCGACACCTACTGTTCCTGCTACTGTAATAATTGAATTCTTAGGGATATGATGTTCCTTCATACGATAAGCTCCTTTACATGGGCGGCAATGCGTTCAAAGTCGCTCTTATTCAAAACGAAATCCTTTGAATCACCATCTACGGTTAACACTGTAAGTTCAGGGTCTGCTTCCTGCAGCTGCTTGATGGCGACTTCATAATCTGAAATCAGCTGCTCCAAATAGCTAGTTTCAATTTTTTTCTCAAAGGGGCGCCCGCGTTTTTCAATGCGGTGTAGCAATGTAGGCAGACTGGCCTTTATGTAAATGATGAAATTCGGCTTTGGCAGATCATCCGTTAGCAGGTGATATATCTTTTTGTATTTTTCCAGCTGATGTGGAGACAAGGTGCGTTCCGCAAAAATCACATTTTTATAAATATGATAATCAGCTATTACAGGCTGTCCCTTTTTTAAAAAGTGATCACTGGTGTCTTCAAGCTGTTTGTATCTGTGACAAAGAAAAAACATCTCGAGCTGGAAGCTCCATTCCTCTATATTGTCATAAAACTTATCAAGGTACGGGTTATCCTCTACAATCTCATTGATCATAGGGAATCCGAATTCTTGTGAGAGCATCGTTGCGAGAGTTGTTTTTCCTGCCCCGATAGGACCTTCTATTGCAATAAAAGGGGCTGTATTCATCGGAATCCTCCTTATATCTGAAAAACGTGCGTCAGTTACCGACCTTCATATTGTATCACAACCCTTGGGTGCCCCCATGAAAAAAAGACGTTTCCAAATTATCGAAACGTCTTTTTGACAACATTAAATTGATCAGACAGCAGCAGCCAGTTTTGTGGAAAGGAAAGACCCAGCTTCCAATAGCTGATGCCTCTTAAATTCAGCTCTTTAATCAGATTGAATTTTGCTTGAATCGAGCGGGCATCCTCGAACCATACCTCGTGCCTTCTGTTTTCTGCATCAGTATAGCGGAAGAAAGGAGCTTGAGCGGTTTGGTCATATTGAATGGAAGCATTGTTCTGATCAGCTATGACAATGGCTTGCTGAGGGCTTACTGCTCTTGCCGGAGTTCCCCCTGCTGTATATGGCAGCGTCCAGTCATATCCATATAAATTCTGGCCCATGACAATTTTGTTCGCAGGCATTTCAGTCAAAGCATATTCTATGACATCACGGACAGGTCCAATTGGAGAAACCGCTTGAGGCGGCCCGCCGCTATAGCCCCATTCATATGTCATGAGAACAACAAAGTCGACAATTTGGCCATGTGCCCTGTAATCATGAGCTTCATACCACCTGCCCTGCTGTGTTGCACTTGTTTTAGGAGCAAGAGCCGTAGAAATTTCTAAGCCCTCTCGATGAAAAAGATCTCTTGCTTCGCGGAGGAATTGATTATAGGCCTCTCTATCCTGGGGCCGCAAATATTCAAAGTCGAAATGAATGTCACGGAAGCCATATCTTCTGGCATTCTCGACTATTTCATTTAGAAGCCGTCTTTTTACAGTTTCGTCGTTCAAAAGGATCCGGCCAAGTTCATCGCTGAATGCCTGGTTTTCTAGGTTCGTTATAATCATCATCAATGTTGTATTTTGACTTTCTGTAATGCTCCTTAAATTCGTTAAAGGCGGTGCGACTAAGGTTCCGTTCCGCTGTGCCTGGAAGCTGAATGCGCCAAGGTACGTTAAGTAGGGCGACGCTTCTCTGGCCGCCTGCTGGAGATTTTCGCTGACTTGATTTCCTCGGGGCTCCAAATAAGCATTTGATTCGATGTCTCGTTTAGGGGCTGGTGGGATGTATATACGGAAACCAATCTGAAGCACGGTATTTAACTGGATGCGGTTAACCCTTGCGAGCTCGGCTGCCGTTGTATTGAACTGCCGGGCGATAGATGTCAGGGTATCACCTCGCTTCACATCATAGAACTGGCCAGCTATTGGAATGACAATGGTTTGTCCGACAACAAGGCTGTCGGGATTCGGTATTTCATTCGTTTCAGTGATGTCATTTGCGGTTGTTCTGTATTGTGAAGCGATAGCAGAAAGAGTGTCGCCTTGTTTTACCACATAAATTTGAATGAAAAACGCCTCCTTTCATATCGCTATCAATGTATGAAAGAAAAGCGCTGATCATGTTTATTTTTCTGTAATTTGTTCTTCCGTCGTAATTTCTGCGAAAAGAACATTCTCCATCATAGTTAAGGCGAATTTGTTATCTTCGTCACTGTTTGACGCGATACAGTCCTTAGGAATCGTGATGCTGTATTCCCTCATATAAGCGTCATTAGCGGTAAACAGCACACATATATTGCCGGCTATACCTGTTAAGATAATATGTCTCACCTGCAACTCAGTAAGAAGGGTGTGAAGTGCAGTTTCGTAGAAAGCGGAATGTTTTGGTTTGATTAAAAAATAATCAGCATCTTCCGGGGCTATCTTTGTGATGATATCCTTGCTTCTTTCATTTGTGCATTCTTGCTGAATGTTTTTAATGTCAGCTTGCCAAAGTCCATAATGATCATTGATGTAAATAATCGGCCATTCATTTTGTCTCGCGTGCTCCTTTAATGATAAAATATGAGGAACGATTTTCTCTGTTTTTTTAGCGAGGGTTTCTCCCATATCGAATTCAAAATTATTGATCATGTCTACAATGAGAAGGGCTGTATCTGCTTTGGACAATCGACAGTCTCCTTTCCGTTTCAGTTATAGTTAATATGTAGCCTTTTTAGGCAATGAAAAAACTTTGAAAAGAGAGCTTATCCTTATGACACAAGATGAACTTTATATGAAAGAAGCAATTAAAGAAGCGAAAAAGGCTGAAGAGAAAGGTGAAGTGCCAATAGGTGCGGTGCTTGTCGTTAATGATGAAATTATAGCGCGTGCACATAATTTAAGAGAGACTGAACAGCGATCTATTGCCCATGCAGAAATGCTTGTAATTGATGAAGCGTGTAAGGCACTCGGAACATGGCGGCTGGAAGGTGCGACTCTTTATGTGACGCTTGAGCCTTGTCCAATGTGTGCTGGTGCAGTCGTACTTTCTCGAGTGGAAAAAGTGGTTTTTGGCGCATTTGATCCGAAAGGCGGCTGTTCAGGCACGCTAATGAACCTTCTTCAGGAGGAACGCTTTAATCATCAGGCTGAAGTGGTGAGCGGTGTACTTGAGGAAGAATGCGGCGGAATGCTCAGTGCGTTTTTCAGAGAACTAAGAAAAAAGAAGAAAGCCGCCAGGAAAAACTTGTCTGAATAGTACGGTTGCAATTTTTAGGGGAAACAGATATACTTAAGTGTGCATCGTAATAGATGCAACATAAAATTTGATATTTATTTTGCCGTGCTAAGCGGGGAGGTAGCGGTGCCCTGTACCTGCAATCCGCTCTAGCAGGGCCGAATCCCTTCTCGAGGTTCGTTTACTTTAAGGC
>NZ_JAVAXX010000258.1:0-8990 GCF_042709275.1 Bacillus sp. LR_5
CTGATCGCAGAAGCCTCTTAACCCGTTATAAATTCTCTGCACCTTCGACTCATACTGAACCAGTCCAAACACTGTCGGGCCGCTCCCGCTCATTAACACGGCATCTGCGCCAAAGCGTTTCATCTGGTTTTTGATCATCGCGACTTCAGGGTGCATATCAAGCGTTACAGATTCAAGCACATTGCCTAAACGGCTGCACATCTTTTGAAAACTCTTTTCCTCTATAGCCTCAATCATGCCATGTACATCGGGATGCTCTACATCATCCACCTTTAGCTGTCTGTATACTTCAGCAGTTGAAACACCGATTGTCGGCTTCGCTAAAATGACCCAGCAATGCGGAGGCGTGCTGATGTGTTTAATTTTCTCGCCGCGTCCTGTTGCTAGTGCAGTTCCGCCATAGACACAAAATGAAACGTCGGAGCCAATTTCCGCTCCAAGCTCAGCAAGCGTTTCTGCTGAAAGATTTAAATTCCACAGCCTGTTCAGCCCTCTAAGGGTTGCCGCCGCATCACTGCTTCCGCCGGCAAGACCGGCAGCCACCGGAATCACCTTCGTAATCATGATGGAAACTCCCTTTTTCACGTTGTATCTGTCCTTGATCAGCTTGGCAGCCTGATAAGCTAAGTTTCTTTGGTCATCAGGCACAAAACGGTTGTGGGAGGAAACCCTCACTTCATCCTCTGCCAGCTCCGTCAATTCAATCCGATCCGCTAAATCAATCGTCGTCATGATCATTTCGACTTCATGATAGCCATCCGGGCGTTTTCGGGTGACGTCAAGTGACAGATTGATCTTTGCTGGCGCTTTTTCTAAAATACGCATAGCTTTCACCTACTTCTCCATCTAAACATAAGTATGAACATTGTATCACATTTGAAGTACAGGATGAACATATCCATATTGCAGCCAATTATGTATTTATATCCAACACAAAAAACCGGGGAACGGCACGTCCCCCGGGTCACATCCTTATCGGTTATTCTGGTTCTGAGCCATTTGCTGTTCGGCGATTTCAATGGCGCGCTTTACCATGTTACCGGCATCGCGGGCCCGAATTTCGCCCCAGCCGCCATTTTTGACTGTGTCATAAAAACCAAGGTCTTTAGCCAGCTCATATTTAAACTCATCTGACATAACTCCACGACGTCTGCCCAAACGAAACAACCCCTTTTTTAGAAGTGATAGCCATTCGTGCACGTCACGATAATGTGTGACCGTTTTATCTTTTGCTAAATCAGATGGAACTTTCGTTAAAATTACTGGAAACCAAAAAAGGGCAAAACAAAAAGCAGTAAACAAAAGGTTCACTGCCCGTTAAAATGCCACTGAGCTTGCGGCGTCATCATTAAAAGTCAGCTCAACAGTCTCAGTCAAAATATCAGCATAACTGTATGAAACTCTTTCAAACGAGTTCTCGTCTTGATCTAGTTGTATCACAAAAACAGAAGGGTACGTCTCAGCTAAAATGCCCGAACGCTCAATCGTTTTTCGGCGGCCACCGTTTGCTTTTAACGTCAGCCTTTTACCTAAATTCCCATCAAGCGATCTTTTAATATCGGACAACGTCTTCGCCATTGCATCCACCTCACTATATTTATTGTACAACACGAGCCCATTTTTGTCAAATAAAATTTAAATTATATCAACGTTAATAAGACGTTGTCAATAAAATTATTTTGACAAAATTCTATGATTCCTCAATTATTTTCCGCAAGTTTCGGTAAATTATGTATCATTATGTAAAATAAAAAACCCGCATAGATCTCCTATACAGGTTTTCAGCTGTTAATTAGACTTATAAGGCATTCCAATTCTCAGCACTCCTCTTGTTTCAATACCTCCAAGCCCTTTCTCTCTTGTCAGCGTATTTCGGAGCACCTCCCATACATTGATTCGTTCCATAAACGGCGTAAAGCTGATTTTCGCGACGATATATACCGGATCAAGCGCATGAATGTTGACTCTTGATGGTGAACTCGCGAAATTTGCCCCCGCTCTTATGAGTGATTCAAAATGGGATTGGCAGGCCCCCGCAAAAATAACAAGCTGATCTAAGTGAGGGGTCTTTTTTCGGGCGTTTTGCACCGTTTCAACAAAGTGCTTTGAATGTCTGTACGCGTTCAAATCATCAATGCTGCCCTTTTGCTTCGAGTACGCATCATGTCCTGTTATCACCAGAATGTCAGGTCGATATTTGTCGAGCAATTCTTCAATAGAAGCAGACATTTTCTTTTCATGGCAATGGATGCCGTAGACCGGAACTCCAATTTTTTTATAGACATTCAAGCATTTTTTCAGATATGCTTCATCACCGTCCAGATGAAGCACCTTGCCCGGCATATGAAAATAATGCTCCTGATGCTGATATTGGCTTGTCGCGTAGTACTCCTGCTTTTCTCTGAGCAGCTTATAATCCTGGCGGAGCAATTCGAGCGATTCATTCATTCTGCTCTCATCTTTCTTTTTCCGCATCATCTGCTCATCTTTTTTCACTGCTACCAGATCAGAAAAATCCGAATCAGCAATCAGCCTGACTTCATCACCATGCAAAATAGCGATTGAATTTCCTTTGCTTGTTTGCTCTATTCCTATAATGCGAAACAAAACATCCATTTGATAGGATTTTCTGGCTACCATATCCCCTATTTGAAATTGCACGTTCCTCACTCCACACATAGACTAAGCCTCATCATGAAAGAAAGAGCCTTGAGAAAGCGCCTTTTTTCGCTGAGTCCAAGTTTTTCTTATCATTGAATGAAAGGTCCTTCTCTAGCCTATGTAGCGGCAGTCCATGTGGTGCGCAAAACAAAAAGCCCTTTTAGAAAAGGGCTTTATACAATCCGTTAGACAGCGCTGCGAACTCCTCGATAGACAGGGATTCACCTCGGCGCTTGCCGTCAATATTTGTTTCTTCCAGCACTTGCTCAATCGTTGATTTTCGTGCTTTTCCTTCAGGCAAGTTGTTGACTAAGTTATTGAGCAGCGTTTTACGGCGCTGAGCAAAGCTTGCCTTGATTAACTGAAAGAAAAAGGCTTCGTTTTCCACGTCCACTGCCGGGCCGTCGCGGAGAATCAGCCGAATGACTGCGGAATCAACGTTAGGCTGAGGAACAAACACAGTTTTCGGAACTGTCATCACCGTTTTGGCTTCTGTATAAAATTGCACCGCGATTGAAAGCGAGCCGTATTCCTTAGATGAAGGGTCTGCCGCCATGCGCTCTGCCACTTCTTTTTGCAGCATGACCACAATCCCTTTCAGCGGAAGATGTTCTTCAAGCAGTTTCATGATAATCGGCGTTGTCACGTAATAAGGAAGATTGGCTACAACCATGATCTCATCACAGTCTTGAAATTGTTCTTCAATGACCGATTTGACATCCGCCTTTAATACGTCCTGATGAATGACAGTGACATTGTCGTAAGGAGACAGCGTATCCTTCAGGATCGGCAATAATCGTTGGTCAATCTCAAATGCCACGACCTTTTTCGCCCGCTTGGCAATCTGTTCGGTCAATGCCCCGATTCCCGGGCCGATTTCTATGACACCTGTTTTCTCCGTCACTTCCGCGTGATCGACAATTCTGTCTAAAATGTTCGTATCAATTAAGAAATTCTGTCCTAAGCTCTTTTTAAATGAAAAACCGTATTTCTTCAGTATTTCTTTCGTTCTAATCGGTGTCGCAATATCTTTATTCATTCTGTTCCTCCCGCTTAACGGTATCGAGCGCACTCATAAAATCACTTTTTTTAATTTGAAACATTTGCAGCCGTTTTTGAAGCTGTTTGCCATTTGTATAACCGATTTTCAACAGATCACCCAGTCGTTCGCGCCGGCGTTTGGCCGCAGATCCGCCAATCAGCCCAGCATGAATCAAATCTTCAGCTGAAATGTCACTCGGCTTCGCTTCCATCTCTTCGTGCACGTTTTCTAAACATGCCCTAATACTTTCAATCGATGCGTGCTCCACACCAATTCCCCGCTTGTTTTTAGGTTTGGCAAGATGCTTTGGCAAAAATGCATGCTTACAGCCGGGTACAGCCTCTGAAATGGTTTTGCGGATCTTCTCTCCCGGGAAGTCCGGATCCGTTAAAATGATGACGCCTCTGGTCTTCTGAGCCAAACGGATTTGGTCAATCACTTGATCATCGATGGCTGAACCATTTGTTTCAATTGTGTCTGCATCAACAGCCAATTTGATGCGGGCCGTATCGTCACGCCCCTCGACCACAATGATCTCTTTTATTTTCATTATTTCCTCCAAGACAAAATAAAAACTTTTGTATATTCATGAAACTTTTTCTTATGTCGAGCGTCTAATAAGCAGAAAATACACTTTGTCTATTATAACGAAAAAAACAGAGGGCGCAAAACCCTCTGAATACATAAGTATATATTAATTTAAGATTTTAATTTTGACTGTTTTATTTCCCCATCGGTACGCCGATGATTTCTCCGGGAAAAAGACGTCTATTTTGTTCCCTTTAATTGCTGAACCAGTATCTGCAGCAATGGCATATCCATAGCCCTCAACATGGACTTTCGAGCCTAACGGAATGACATTTGGATCTACAGCGATAACTTTGGCATTCGGATTATTTTTTAAATTGACGCCTGTAGCTGTATGTCCTGAACAACCGCTGCAGCTAGCCGTATAAGCCGTAGATGATACAGTCATGACTTTGCCTGTTGATTCATTGCTGCGGGACACAACTGTTTTTGAATCACCGGAAGCACTGACCTTTTCAATCTTTGGACTGCTTTGCTTTGTTCCGACAGCAATCACCTTATCTTTGCTTTGTTCAGCTGTTTCTTCTTTTACAAGCTCTCTAGACACTTCTTTGCCGTTTTCTTTAACGACTTCGAAATGTTTTTTAAGCCTGCCTTCTTTTCCTTTTTGGACGACCTTTTCTTTCCCTTTTTCAAGAGAAGCGTCTTCTTGCTTTTTCACATCGAACGCAATTTTCTCTTCAACTACATCGGTGACCTTTTCGATACGAGTAATTGTAATATCAGCCTTTCCTTTCGTCAGCTTTGCATCTAACGCAGGCTTGATTTTATCTTCGTCTTTTATGTTCATCTTTTGCTGTTTTAAAAAGTCAGCGACCGTAGTCGAAGTCGTCCAGATCTTCTTTTGTTTTCCTGCATCATCCACAGTAACTTGGAACGCGGGTTCTATGTTAATCTTCATGTCTTTCGAAATATCTGTATCTATTGCGGGATCAATTTGATCTTGTTCTTTCACATCAACATCTTGTTCGTCCAGTAATGCACCGACCGTTTTTGCTGTTGACCATAATGTCTTTTCTTCCCCGTTTATTGTAAGCTTCACAGGTTTTGCAGCCTCATACACAACGTCCAGATCTGCTGTTATCTTTGTCTGTTTAGCAGGTGTGATCTTGTCTTCGTCTCTTGTCTCTATATCAAGCGTCTCTAAAAGATCACCGACTGTTTTTGCATGTGTGCGAATATGTTTCTTTTTGCCATTGATAGAAACTGAGACTGATTGTTTTGTCAGCTCATGAGCCGCGTACGCAGTCCCGCTTCCTGCCAAAAGCAAACAAGCAGCAACCAGAATGACTTTGCTTTTGCTAAGCTTTACGGAAAACAGCTTTTTCATTTTTTGTGTGATGAAAAACGCCTCCTTCTCCTCGGAGAGATTATATAGAGTATCTAAAAGGCTGTCAACCCTCCCCTCTCTTTCTCCAAAAAGCTCAGTGTCTTCTTCATTATCCTGAATTACACTGAGAAACGGAAGAAAGACTTGTCGACAAACCTATCCTATGAGGAGAAGAAAGCATGTAGAACTTTTATAGAAAAACGCTGTAAGAGACAAGCTCTTACAAAACCTGCTAGCGTTTTTTGTCAGTTTATACGGAAAAGTCTTTTTGCATTTTCAGTCGTGATTGATGCAATCTCTTCAAAGGTCATTCCTTTTAATTCAGCGATTTGCTCTGCCACATATTTCACATAGCTTGGCTCATTTCTTTTCCCGCGGAAAGGATGAGGTGTGAGAAACGGGCAGTCAGTTTCAATCAGCAACCGTTCATTCGGGATTTCCTTCACAACTTCCTTCGGCTTCTTCGCATTTTTGAATGTCACCGGTCCCCCAAATGATAAATAAAAATTCATTTTCATGCATTCTCTCGCCACTTCCGCACTTCCTGTAAAGCAGTGCATAATTCCGCCCACAGCTTCTGCGCCTTCCTCTTTCAAAATTGTCACGACATCCTCCGTTGCATCACGGTTGTGAATGATAATAGGAAGGTTGACCTCTTTTGCTAAGGCGATTTGTTTTCTGAACACCTCTTTTTGAACATCTTTAGGAGATTTATCCCAATGATAATCCAGTCCCATTTCACCTATCGCTACCACTTTCTCATGAGCAGACAGCTCTTTAATCCACGCTAAATCTTCCTCTGTCATATCAATCGCGTCAACCGGATGCCAGCCAATGGCTGCATAAATAAAATCATATTCTTCAATCATTTCCATCGCACGAGTAATCGTCGGACGATCAAAACCAACTACAACAATTCGTTCTACTTTTTCAGCTTTTGCCCGTTCAATAACCTCTTTCAGATCAGTATCATATTGTTCTGCATTTAAATGTGCGTGTGTGTCAAACAACATAAGTCAAAAACTCCTTTCTTGTCGAAACACAAAAGGTGTTCGACGAATTGTTACACGTGAAACACCTTTTGTTTATCATTATTTAATTCTTGTGCCTTTTGGTAACGACTGATCGATAGACACGACTTTTAATACGCCGTCTGCTTCCCCTGCAAGGATCATACCTTGAGAAAGCTCTCCTCTCAGTTTAACCGGTTTTAAATTTGTTACACAAACGAGTTTTTTCCCAACAAGCTCTTCAGGCGTATAATGCTTCGCAATGCCGGATACGACTTGGCGTTTTTCAAAACCAAGATCCAGCTGCAACTTCAATAAACGGTCCGCTTTTTTCACCGGCTCTGCCTGAATGACCTCAGCCACGCGAAGTTCTACATCCATAAATTGATCAATCGTAATTTCAGGTAAACGATCAACCTCTTGCGGCTCTTCTTCTTTTGTTTCTTCTTTAGCTGGCGCTGAGCCCTGCATTTTCCCTTTGATGTAAGCAATTTCTTCTTCTGCCTCTAAACGAGGGAACAACGGCTCGCCTTTTTGTACTTTTGTATCTTTCAGCTGGCCGAAAGCTGTAATGCTATCCCAAGCTTTTAAAGCTTCATCAGTAATGCCCAGCTGCTCGAACATTTTTTCTGGTGTCTTTGTTAAGAATGGCTGAAGCAGCACAGCTGAAATACGCAATGATTCAGCAAGGTGATACATCACTGATTGCAGTTCTTCTTCTTTTGCCGGATCTTTGGCAAGCACCCATGGAGCTGTCTCATCAATGTATTTGTTGGTACGGCTGATTAGCTGCCATAATGTCGAAAGAGCTACCGAGAATTCCATGTTTTCCATTGCTTTCTCGTAAGCCTTCACTGTTTCTTCAGCGACTGAAGTGAGCGTTTGGTCAAATTCTGTCACGGCACCCTTGTAAGAACCGATTTGTCCGTCAAAATACTTATTGATCATCGCAACCGTACGATTCAATAGGTTTCCTAAATCATTCGCTAGATCATAGTTAATCCGCTCAACAAAACCTTCCGGCGTGAATACACCGTCTGATCCAAATGGAACTTCGCGAAGCAGGTAATAGCGAAGCTCATCTAAACCGTAGCGTTCAATTAATGTAACCGGATCTACAACGTTCCCTTTTGATTTCGACATTTTTCCGTCTTTCATCAAAAGCCAGCCATGCGCAAATACTTGCTTCGGCAGCGGCAGATCCAGGGCCATCAGCATAATTGGCCAGTAAATGGTATGGAATCGCACAATCTCCTTACCGACTAAATGCACATCGGCAGGCCAATATTTTTGATAAAGCTCATCATTTTCTGTATCATAACCGAGTGCTGTTAAATAGTTAAATAGCGCGTCGATCCAAACATATACAACGTGCTTTGGATTTTCCGGCACCTTCACACCCCAGTCAAAAGTGGTGCGTGATACAGCCAAATCCTCAAGTCCAGGCTTGATAAAGTTGTTAATCATCTCGTTTTTGCGTGATTCCGGCTGAATGAATGACGGGTTTTCTTCATAGTATTTCAGAAGACGATCCGCATATTTACCCATACGGAAGAAATAAGATTCCTCTTTGATTAATTCAACTGGGTGTCCGCTGTCAGGGCTTTTACCGCCGATGACCTCTCCCTTTTCATTTCGCTCGATATCAACCAGCTGAGTTTCCGTGTAGAACGTTTCATCCGGGATACTGTACCAGCCTTCATATTCATCAAGATAGATGTCCCCGTTATCAAGAAGCTTTTGAAACACCTTTTCAATCACAACTTTATGCCGTTTTTCTGTCGTACGGATAAAGTCGTCGTTTGAGATTTCAAGCTGTTTCCACAGTTTCTGAATATCTGCCGCTGCACGGTCCACATACTCCTGAGGTGTAATGTTTTCCTGTTCAGCTTTTTGTTGGATTTTTTGTCCATGCTCGTCCGTTCCTGTTAAATAGCGAACATCGAACCCTTTTAATCTTTTGTAGCGTGCCATTGCATCTCCCGCGACTGTCGTATATGCATGGCCGATATGTAATTTCCCGCTCGGATAATAAATCGGTGTTGTAATGTAAAATGTATTGTTTTCTTGCGGCATCTTGAAACCTCCCAATCAGAATGTCAAAAAGCTCCCGCCCAAAGGACGAGAGCGGCGATAAGTGCAAATCATATATGATTATTATTTATATTTATCCTTTATCTATGATACCATCTTAGCCTTTAAGATCAAGAATATATACGTATGCCCTGAAAAAGAATAATTAAAATTAAAAATCTTTAATGAAAGTAAAAAAAGTCTGTTCATGTCGAATTTTGTCGTATATAATCAAATGAAATAAAAAACCTTAGTTCGAAAGTCTTGATTTAAAAGGATTTTTAGT
>NZ_JAVAXX010000259.1:0-8988 GCF_042709275.1 Bacillus sp. LR_5
TGTGACGCAGAAAGCAGCACATTGCACACGCATACCCAGACAGAAGTGCAAGCGGCCGCTGTCATATTGCTGACAATGAGAGGTAAAATGCCAAAAAGAGGCGAAGTTGCCGGAGAAAAGTCGACGACTTTACAAGACCGGACAAAGCGTTCATTATGTACGCAAATGAAGAAACAGAAGTAATTGAAGAAGGAGAAACGGCAAAAGGGTTGAACTATGAATAGAGGTATGCAAGCAGCAGTTCTGCGCAAAACAGACAGACATCAGTCTGACTATGTAAGAGAACAGTGAGAAATCACCTATCTGTTTGAATATGAAAACATTCGGCTGTTTTAATAGGCCGGGGTATCTTCATAGGGAAATGTAAGCGTTTAAAATTTAATAAAAAAGAGAGGCGAATTGTTTAGATGTTCAACCGATTGTTCTGTGTATGTTTTCTTGCAGCTCTTATCATGGCCTTCACCCTCCCAAACTCCGTCTATGCACAAAAACCTATATTTAAAGAAGTCAGCGTCCATGACCCTTCCATCATTGAAACAAACGGCACTTTTTATGTTTTTGGATCTCATCTCGCTTCAGCTAAATCGAATGACCTCATGCAATGGCAGCAGCTGACCACCAGCGTAAGCAATGACAACCCACTTATCCCGAATGTCTATAAAGAATTAAAAGAAACCTTCGAATGGGCGCAATCCGATACTCTTTGGGCGGCTGACGTCACGCAGCTGGCGGACGGCAAATACTACATGTACTACAACGCCTGCCGCGGCGATTCGCCAAGATCCGCTTTGGGTGTTGCCGTTGCTGACAACATCGAAGGCCCATACAAAAACAAAGGCATCTTTTTGAAATCAGGAATGGAAGGCACAAGCAACGATGGAACACCGTATGACGCAACCAAACATCCGAATGTCGTCGACCCGCATACCTTCTTTGATAAAGACGGCAAGCTGTGGATGGTGTACGGATCATACTCAGGCGGCATTTTCATACTTGAAATGAATCCGAAAACGGGCTTCCCGCTTCCTGGACAGGGATACGGGAAAAAACTGCTCGGCGGCAACCATAGCAGAATCGAAGGCCCGTATGTTCTCTACAATCCAGACACCAAATACTACTACTTATACCTATCATATGGCGGTCTTGATGCAACAGGCGGCTATAACATCCGTGTGGTCCGCTCCAAGAAACCAGACGGCCCTTACTATGATGCAGAAGGCAATCCAATGCTTGACGTCCGCGGCAAAGAAGGCACATTCTTCGACGACCGTTCCATCGAACCATACGGCGTCAAACTCATGGGCAGCTACACTTTTGAAACAGAAAATGAAAAAGGCACCGGGTACGTCTCACCAGGTCACAACTCCGCATACTATGATGAAAAAACCGGGCGTTCCTATTTAATCTTCCACACCCGCTTCCCGGGCAGGGGTGAAGAACACGAAGTCAGAGTCCACCAATTGTTCATGAACAAAGACGGCTGGCCGGTAGCAGCGCCATATCGTTATGCGGGCGAAACATTGAAAGAAGTAAAACAAAAAGACATCACAGGAACGTACAAACTCATCCAGCACGGAAAAGACATCTCAGCCGACATCAAAAAAACCATCAACATCCAGCTCAACAAAAACCACACCATTTCCGGGGAAATGACCGGAACATGGAAGAAAACCGGAAAAAACACAGCCGAGATCACATTAGCGGGCAAGAAGTATAACGGGGTATTTGTACGCCAGTGGGATTCGGTGAGAGAGAAGAACGTCATGACGTTTAGTGTGTTGAATGGCAACGGTGAGGCTGTTTGGGGATCTAAATAAGATGGAGAAGCGCCTTCGTAGGAAGGCGTTTTTTTATGAGTTTTATTGACTATAAGAAACTGTTAAGTGGGAGAAAAAATAAAAATGAAAGAGAGATTAAAGACTTAAATAAAAAGTCCCTCCTATGATTATTTTCTCCCTCTCATAAGGTGATTAGATCTATTTTTAGCATTTTAGAACCAGTTAAACACCTCTCAAGACAAACCTTTTTACCTATTTATCCAATATGATCCATCATGTAATATGAAAATAGTCTGTATTGTAAAGAATTTACACAGTTTGATAGAAACACGAGGTATTGCGGCATGCATAGTGAAATGTTGTTACATTCGGTAAAAGCCGACTTACATGAAAAGCAGGAACAGATCCATCAATTAAAACGAGTGCTGCACGAAATCAGGCAAATCAAACACGAATTCTCCGAGGCCCAGCATCTCATTCACCGGCCTCATCTTAACCGGGAGGCATGGAGAGGAACACATGCTCAGCGGTTTGAAGATATTCGTGAAGGAATGAACAAAGCATATCAGCAAATCAAAAGCGATCAAGTCAGCGGAATCATCGAAAGCATAGAAGGAAAAATCCACTCATTAGAGGGCGATGTCTATTCCATAAGACGCCAAATTACGAGGATAGAGCATGAAATAGAGAAGGAAAAACATAAAAAGTGAGGTGAGCACAAATGGCACAGGAAATTAAAATGGTGTATGGCACAGTGAAGCAAGGGCTTTCTCAGCTCAAGAATTCAGCTGAACTCAAGTCCTCCTTACCCGGCCATCTCTCAGGCAGAAACCATTTGAATGTTGTGAAGTCCATCGAGCAATTAAATAAGGACATCAAAGAGCTCACTGAAGCATATGCGTCTGTTCTGGCCAAGCATATCGCACAAACGGAAAGCGCGGTAAACGCCATGAAGGAAACGGACGAAAACATATCATCTTCCATGAAATAAAGCGCGGGAGGACAAGGGATTGAAAACATTAGATGTCCACGCTCTTCACGAGGGCATTCAGCATACGATTGAGAAACTGGACAAGCAAAAACAACAGCTGGAGAAGCTGGAAAAAAGCGTTGAGCATCTGGCAGGCATGAAGGATGCGCTGAAAGGAAAAGGCGGAGATGCCATCCGGACCTTTTACGAGGAGTGCCACAAGCCTTTTCTCCTTTTCTTTGGCATGTTTATCGACGAATACAAAAAAGTGCTGAAACAAACACAGCATGCGATTTCCTCTGTAGAATCTGACTCTCACGGCATGATTGCAGAGGCTTTTCTCTCACACGATGCGAGACATGGGGTCAAGCATGCACGAGAAGTGACAGAGCAGCTCACTGATGCAGTCAATCGCCAGACGTCGGCCATAGATCACATCGTCAGCCTGCCGACAGTCAATGATTCCTTTTTTCGGATGGAAACAGAACAGGCTGAGCGGCTGATTTCAGACACCCTGAATAAGCTCTTTCAATTTGACGGCCAGCAAACCCAAGCACTAGAAACCGCAAAATCAGATTTTCAAACGATGAAAAAATACATGGATCAGCTCGGAACCATGTATACCGGTCCGAAAATTGAAATTACGGGCTACAAAAGCGGCTCTATCCTGAAATCACAGGAAGAAGAAAACATCAACCAAACCTTCGGCGCGATTAACCCGCAAATGAAGCAGGCGGATGATTCTCCGATGGAGATGATGTTGAAGAAATTAGCCGAGAATGAAAAGTCTAAAGTGGATTCAGTTGTCAAAACGGGTCATTCTAAAAAGGTAAGTAAAAATATCATCGTTATCAATGGTAAAGTGTATAATACGAGTGAACATAGAGAACATATAAAAACTGATTTCTCAAATGCAGAGGTTAAGCAAGTCGTTTATAATGATACACTTTACAATGTATACATATCTGGTAATGACATGAAGCTTGAACCTGTCGTCTCGCTTTCGGACATTAAAGTGGATGAGAATGGATATGTGAAAATTTTAGAGACAGCTGTAGAACTTACCGGCGTGTATGATCTTTTTAAGGCAGCCACGGGCAGAGATCCAGTATCAGGCGAAAAAGTCACAGGGAAAGACCGTGTTGTTGCCTCCATAAACTCAGTACCATTTGCCAAAATAGCTAAGTTAGAAAAGTTAATAGATATTAATAAACTTATTAATGATGGGAAAAAGGCTAAGAAGGCTTCGGAAGTTAAAAACGTTGCTAAGGATACGGGTAATGGTGTACCTTCTTATGGAAAGAAGTCAGTACCTAAAGGACCTTACAGAGAAGTACATGGATTCCCAGTTAAAGTAAAGCCAGGTGCTCAAGAGAAACATATTCCTAATACGCCAAATTACAAACAAGAAATAGCAAATGGTAAAAACAAGAGTATTTTCTATGGTGATAATAAAACAGCACAGGAATTGCTTGATAAGTATGCAGGAAAAGGTCAACTACTACCAAACGGTAAAAAAGAAAGAGTAGACTTTGGTAAACCAATTGGAAAATACTATGATCGTGATACTGGTGAATACATTGAAACTACTAGAGGAATGATTCATTACGGAAAAGACGGAGCGCATATAGTGCCTTCAGAACCATTAAAGAAGTAATAAGAGGAGGATATACATGGAATATGATCCTTTAATAAAAGCGTTAAAAGAGTATAAAGATAGTGACTTGATAATAGAGTGGGATAGTGGATTAAAGATTATTGGTGAACCAGACACACTCTTTGAAACAGACAATGGGTTGGATGACGATGATGTGAATTTTATCGAATATTATGCAGTTACATTTCAAGTAAATGATATTTTAGCTCATCCTACTAGTGAAGCAAGTAGTTTATATAATTGGTTAATACAAAAGAAAGGTTCATTAGTTGAAATTTCACTTTATGATGATCCGCCAAGTGCAGTTTTTTTAACTGACGGAGAAAGTATATGGAAAAGGGATAGTCAAAAATAAAACATATACCTTGATGGGCTAAATTGCCTTTCAAGGTTTTTTACTTTTATATTAAGTCAGCTGATATATTTGATAGTATTTTCGGAAAAATAAAACAAAATATACAAAATGGCTTCCCTCTATAACAAAACAGTCCTCAATAAGTATTCCCTTTAGTCAAAACCCAAAAATGAAAGCGTTGACATCCCGCAAATCTAGTGCTAAAGTATACCTACAAACAAATAAAACGACCCGTCAGGATTGTTACTGCGAAAGCAGGCAAAACCTAAATGGTGCAGGTGCAGGAGGAGACTCTCGCAATCTGTGTCATTTAGGTTTTTTTATTCTCTTTTAGGAGGTGATGCAGCATTTGATAGAAAAAAAGCTGGTGAAAGGCGGCCACCTTTCTTCCAGCAGTCCCCCCATAAAAAGGAGGTATACACATGGATTATGATAAATTATCGAAGGACATATTACAACTCGTAGGCGGTGAAGACAACGTTCAGCGCGTGATCCACTGCATGACGAGGCTGCGTTTTAATCTTCATGACAATTCGAAGGCGGATCGCAGTCAGTTGGAGCAGCTGCCTGGAGTGATGGGCACCAATATCAGCGGCGAGCAGTTTCAAATCATTATCGGAAACGATGTGCCGAAGGTGTATCAGGCGATTGTGCGGCACAGCAATCTCAGTGATGAAAAGAGCGCTGGTTCATCCTCTCAGAAAAAGAATGTGCTGAGTGCGGTCTTTGATGTGATTTCTGGTGTGTTTACCCCGATTCTGCCTGCGATTGCGGGAGCGGGGATGATCAAAGGGCTTGTTGCGCTGGCAGTTACGTTTGGCTGGATGGCGGAGAAGAGCCAGGGCCATGTCATTTTGACGGCTGTCGGTGACGGCGCGTTCTACTTCCTGCCGCTCCTGCTAGCGATGAGTGCGGCGAGAAAATTCGGAAGCAATCCGTACGTAGCGGCAGCCATTGCGGCGGCGATTCTGCATCCGGATTTGACAGCCCTGCTCGGTGCGGGGAAACCGATTTCCTTTATCGGGCTTCCTGTAACCGCTGCCACTTATTCGTCAACGGTCATCCCAATTTTGCTGGCGATTTGGATTGCTTCGTACGTAGAAAAATGGATTGACCGTTTTACACACGCATCTCTCAAATTGATTGTGGTTCCGACGTTGACATTATTGATTGTCGTGCCGCTGACATTGATTACAGTCGGTCCGCTTGGCGCTATTTTAGGAGAATACTTGTCTTCTGGGGTCAATTATTTGTTTGATCATGCAGGGCTTATGGCAATGATTTTGCTGGCGGGTACATTCTCTTTAATCATTATGACGGGCATGCACTATGCCTTTGTGCCGATCATGATCAACAACATCGCTCAAAACGGCCACGATTATTTACTGCCGGCTATGTTTTTGGCGAATATGGGGCAGGCGGGAGCATCATTTGCCGTCTTCCTTCGCTCCAGAAACAAAAAATTTAAATCACTCGCGCTTACCACAAGCATCACGGCGCTGATGGGGATTACAGAACCTGCGATGTACGGCGTGAATATGCGATTGAAAAAGCCGTTTGCGGCCGCTTTGATTGGCGGTGCAGCCGGTGGCGCGTTTTACGGCATGACGGGTGTTGCTTCCTATATCGTCGGGGGGAATGCAGGTCTGCCGAGCATCCCTGTCTTTATCGGCCCAACGTTTATTTACGCGATGATCGGCCTTGTGATTGCGTTTGCGGCGGGAACAGCAGCTGCGTATTTGCTTGGATTCGAGGATGTGCCTTCTGACGGCAGCCAGCAGCCGGCACTGCATGAAGGCAGCAGAGAGATCATTCACAGCCCGATTAAGGGAGAAGTGAAAGCATTAAGTGAAGTCAAAGACGGAGTGTTTTCTGCCGGGGTCATGGGAAAAGGATTTGCCATTGAGCCTGAAGAAGGAGAAGTTGTGTCGCCTGTTCGTGGAAGCGTTACCACCATTTTTAAAACAAAACACGCAATTGGCATTACGAGTGATCAGGGAGCTGAAATACTCATACACATTGGATTGGACACAGTGAAGCTGGAGGGGCAATGGTTCACGGCTCACGTCAAAGAAGGCGACAAGGTCGCACCGGGAGATCCGCTCGTGTCCTTTGATCTGGAGCAAATCAAAGCCGCGGGATATGACGTCATTACCCCGGTGATCGTGACCAACACAGACCAATATTCATTTTCGCCGGTGAAAGAGATCGGTAAAGTACAGACAAAAGAAGCGCTGCTTGCTTTATCTTGAAAAAACTAATGGGGTGATCAATATGAGTTCAAACGCAAAACGATTTCCAGAAGGATTTTTATGGGGCGGCGCAGTTGCTGCCAACCAAGTGGAGGGTGCTTATAACGAGGGTGGCAAGGGGCTTTCGACAGCTGACGTATCGCCGAACGGGATCATGTCTCCATTTGATGAATCAATGACTTCCTTGAATCTGTATCACAACGGGATTGACTTTTATCATCGTTATAAAGAGGATATCGCCTTATTTGCAGAAATGGGATTTAAGGCGTTCCGCACATCGATTGCGTGGACGAGAATTTTTCCGAATGGCGATGAAGAGGAGCCCAATGAAGACGGCCTCAGATTTTATGATGATCTGTTTGATGAGCTGTTAAAGCATCATATTGAGCCTGTCGTAACCATCTCTCATTATGAAATGCCGCTCGGTTTAGTGAAAAATTATGGCGGCTGGAAGAATCGCAAAGTCATAGAGTTTTATGAACGCTATGCCAAAACGGTTTTTAAACGCTATCAACACAAAGTGAAGTATTGGATGACGTTCAATGAAATTAACGTGGTGCTCCATGCGCCGTTTACCGGGGGCGGTCTTGTCTTTGAAGAAGGAGAAAACAAATTAAACGCGATGTACCAGGCGGCACATCACCAATTTGTGGCCAGTGCTCTTGCTGTCAAAGCGGGTCACGACATCATTCCTGATTCGAAAATCGGCTGTATGATAGCGGCAACGACAACCTATCCGATGACTTCTAAGCCGGAGGATGTCTTCGCGGCAATAGAGAATGAGCGCAAAACACTTTTCTTCTCAGATGTTCAGGCAAGAGGCGCATACCCGGGATATATGAAACGCTATCTGGCAGAAAACAATATTGAAATTGAAATGGCTGAAGGCGATGAAGAGCTCTTGAAAGAACATACTGTGGATTATATTGGGTTCAGCTACTACATGTCGATGGCGGCGAGCACAGATCCGGAAGAGCTTGCAAAATCAGGGGGCAACCTGCTGGGCGGAGTCAAAAACCCTTACCTCAAATCATCAGAATGGGGCTGGCAGATTGATCCGAAAGGCTTGCGCATCACGCTCAACACCTTATACGACCGTTATCAGAAGCCGCTGTTCATTGTTGAAAATGGCCTTGGCGCTGTAGACAAGGTTGAAGAGGACGGCACGATTCAGGACAATTACAGAATCAACTATCTGCGTGATCATTTAATTGAAGTGCGCGAAGCCATTGCGGACGGCGTTGAATTAATCGGATACACATCATGGGGGCCAATTGACCTTGTCAGCGCATCTACTGCGGAAATGAAAAAACGCTACGGTTTCATTTATGTGGACCGGGACAATGAAGGAAATGGAACATTTAATCGCATCAAGAAAAAAAGCTTCAACTGGTATCAGCAGGTCATCGCCACAAACGGAGAGAGTCTCTGACAATTTTTTGAAAACTCATCCGCTTCAATTGACAATAACGAAATGCAGGCGGACAATAAAAGAGAAAGATGAACCACCCACAGTCCGAAAGGCGGGAAGAGCATGTTTAACAAAATGTTAGTAGCGATTGACGGATCAGACATGAGTGCAAAAGCGCTTGATGCCGCAGTGCATTTGGCAAAAGAGCAGCAAGCGGAACTAAGCATTCTTCATGTGGGGAGAGAAGCCGTCGTCACGACTTCTTCTCTGACGGGAATTGTCTATGTGCCTGAACACTTTATTGATGAAATCAGGAACGAGGTAAAAAAAGAGGGCCTGAAAATCCTTGAAAATGCAAAAGAAAAAGCAGCCGAAAAAGGCGTTCAAGCTGAAACCATTTACGCGAATGGCGAGCCGGCGCATGAGATACTAAATCATGCAAAAGAGAAAGGCGTCAGCCTGATCGTAGTTGGCAGCCGGGGGATCAGCGGTCTGAAAGAAATGATGCTTGGAAGCGTCAGCCATAAAGTGTCTCAATTATCAACCTGCCCGGTTTTGATTGTTC